>NZ_RZRP01000417.1:0-5448 GCF_003997795.1 Mesorhizobium sp. M7A.F.Ca.US.005.03.2.1
GGTCGATAATTTCCGATATGTCGTGCGCCAACAGGAGAAAACGGTCTCGCTGGCCACGCGCCCGGTTCTGTTCGCGCTGGCCCGTACGCTCGCCGAAGCGTGGCCAGGCGATGTGTCCAGGGCGACGCTGATCGCGCAAGCCTTCGGCGGCAGGCACGCCGATGAATCGCATCGGGCGCGGCTGCGGGTCGAGATCGGTCGGCTGCGCACCGAATTGCGGAGCCTGGCCGACATCGGCGCCACCAGCCAGGGCTTCGCGCTGGCGCCGCGCCAGGCACGCGAGGTGCTGGTGCTGGCGCGGCCGATCGAGGAGCGGCACGCGGCGGTGCTGGCTTTCCTTGCCGACGGTGAATCCTGGGCGAGTTCGGCGTTGGCGCTGGCGCTTGGCACCGGGCAGCGCAGCGTGCAGCGGGCGTTGGAGCAGCTTGGCGAGGCCGGCAAGGTGCAGTTTTTCGGTCACGGCCGGGCGCGCCGCTGGATGACGCCTCCACTGGTGGGATTCACGACCACCTTGTTACTCCCGGCCCCGCTGCCGAACGGTTAGGAAGTGACATCGGATCTCAATGAGGACAAGGACATGAAACAGTCAACGGCCGAAATCCTGCGCGAATACGGACCCTTTGCCGATGTGGAGAGGGTGCATGGGGTGAGCTTTGACGGCAGCAATGTCTGGTTTGCCTCGGGCGAGAAGCTGAACGCCTTCGATCCGGAGAGCGGGCAGAACCTGCGCTCGATCGATGTCGCGGCGCATGCCGGCACCGCCTGGGACGGCCAGCATTTCTTCCAGCTTGCCAACGACCTGATACAGAAGATCGACCCTGATACCGGCCAGGTGTTGGCGACTATTCCGGCGCCCGGTGGTGGCGGCGATTCCGGGCTGACCTGGGCCGAAGGAACGCTCTGGGTGGGACAATACCGCGAACGCAAGATCCACCAGGTCGACCCGGAAACCGGTGCGATCCTGCGCACCATCGAATCCAACCGCTTCGTCACCGGGGTGACATGGGTCGAGGGCGAGCTGTGGCACGCCACCTGGGAAGGCGACCAGAGCGACCTGCGCCGCGTCGACCCGAAATCAGGCAAGGTTCTGGAGAAGCTCGACATGCCGGCCGGGATGGGCGTGTCGGGGCTGGAATCCGATGGCGGCGACCGCCTTTATTGCGGCAGCACATCCGCCGGGGTGGTGCGGGCGGTGCGCCGGCCGCGGTGAGGATGCGGCCGACGCCGAAGTCACACTTGCAGGCGCACTTCACACGGCAATTTGTCCGCTGTCGGCTGGCCGTTGCCCCTTGTCGGACCTAGATAGGCTGTGCGCCGGGCGGACGCCCGGCCCAGCTTTGCAAAGGATCCCTCATGCCTGAACAGCCCATCATGCCCGAACAGATTGCATTGAACGACGGCTCCGCCATTCCCCAACTCGGCCTCGGTGTGTGGCAGGTCGACCAGGACATCACCGCCGACGTGGTGGGTTGGGGCATCGAGGCCGGCTATCGCCTGATCGACACCGCCGAAGGCTATCAGAACGAGGAAGGGGTCGGAGAGGCGATCCGCAGTGCCGGCGTGCCGCGGGCTGAGCTGTTCATCACCTCGAAACTGCGCAACGGCGCGCACCAGCGCGATGCGGCCTTGCGCGCCTTCGACGAGACGATGGAGAAGCTCGGCGTCGAACAGATCGACCTGTTCCTGATCCACTGGCCTGTGCCCAGCCAGGACAAATATGTCGAGGCCTGGAAGACGCTGGTCGAACTCAGGCAGGCCGGCCGCATCAAATCGATCGGCGTTTCGAACTTCAACCAGGACCATCTGGAGCGGATCATCGGCGAGACCGGTGTGACGCCCGTCGTCAACCAGATCGAGCTGCATCCCCAGTTCCAGCAGCGCGGTGTCAGGGACTTTCATGCCAAGCACGACATCCGTATCGAAAGCTGGAGCCCTCTGGGCAGCGGCCGGCTGCTCGGCGATCCGACCATTGCAGGCATCGCCAAAAAACATGGCAAGTCCGTCGCACAGGCGATCATCCGCTGGCATCTCCAGGAGGGGCTGATCGTCATTCCAAAGTCGATCCGCAGGGATCGCATCGCCGCCAATTTCGATGTCTTCGATTTCGAACTGGATGCGCAGGACCTGCAGACGATCCGCGGCATGGATTCGCCCGAGGGCCGCAACGGACCCAACCCCGCCACAGCCGCGTTCCTGTTCTGAGAGGTAAGTTTTAACGAGCTGGCAACGAAACTGCTAATCTCCCCCACGAGGGGGGAGATTGGCAGCTTTGCGGCTTTCGCCAATTTCTTGCGCCCCTCAAATCCCGGACCCATCCAACTGCTGGGCGTCTTCACCTTCCCAGGGCGCCGGCATCGACGCGCGGCTAAGGTTGGCGGTGGGCAGCGGCATCCAGCATTTCAGTTCCGGGTCGGCGTATTCGATGACGCGCCCGGGCGAAGAGTCCGACGCGCGCCAGCCTTCCGAGGCGAACTGGTCGGCACGCGACCAATAGGCAAGGTCGACTTCCGCCGGTCCCTGCTCGGACGGACGCACAGTGACCAGGATGCGGCTGCCGTCCTTCGGCGCCGTCGACATGTGGCGCCACCGTTCGGGCTCGTCCATCGCATTCCTCCTCGCACTCGTAGCGTTGGGAGGAGTGTCGCCTCGTGGTCCGAAGGGGTCAACCCAAAGTTTGCGCCAGGCATCGGCTGATGACCCCTCCAGACGGTGCCTGCACAGTTGTGCGCAACACGCCGCGGGCGGTCATGCACGCTCGACGGGCCGTGACCCAGTTGATAAGCCCGTCTGCGAAAGGAGCGCCTGAGTCGAGATGACCGTTGCGATCGAGATGGGACAGACGACCGCAGGCGCCCCGGCGAAGCTGGATCTCGAGGAACTGCTCGCGACGCGCCTTTTGGTGCAGGGCAATTCGGGCTCCGGCAAGTCGCATCTGCTGCGGCGCCTGCTGGAGCAGAGCGCGCCCTGGGTGCAGCAGACCATCATCGATCCCGAGGGCGACTTCGTTTCGCTGGGCGACCGTTACGGCCATCTGGTGATCGATGCCGAGCAGCATACCGAGCGCGGCCTGCAGGCGGCAGGCGAGCGGGCGCGCATGCATCGCGTCTCCACCGTGCTCAATCTCGAAGGGCTCGACGCCGAGAACCAGATGCGGCGTGCCGCCGCCTTCCTCGGCGGGCTGTTCGAGGTCGCCCGTGACCACTGGTACCCGATGCTGGTGGTGGTGGACGAGGCGCAGCTGTTCGCGCCGGCGGTGGCCGGCGAGGTTTCCGACGAGGCGCGAAAGCTCTCGCTCGGCGCGATGACCAATTTGATGTGCCGTGGGCGAAAGCGCGGGCTGGCCGGCATCATCGCCGCCCAGCGGCTGGCAAAGCTCGCCAAGAACGTCGCCGCCGAGGCGTCCAACTTCCTCATGGGCCGCACCTTCCTCGATATCGACATGGCGCGTGCCGCCGACCTTCTGGGCATGGAGCGGCGCCAGGCGGAGGCGTTTCGCGATCTGGAACGCGGGCAGTTCATGGCGCTCGGCCCGGCGCTGTCGCGCCGTCCGCTGGGCCTGCGCATCGGCCCGACGGATACGAGCCCGCGCAACGGAACGCCGCGGCTGATGGCGATGCCGGAAGCAGCACTCGAGGATGCACGCGCGATCATCCTGGCGGCGCCGCCGCCCGAAACGGTGCGCACGCCGCGCCGCCCGGCGTCGCCGGACCTGCTCGACCAGTTGATGGCGGCGAAGTCGGCGGCCTTGGAAATCCGCCCCGAACCGGCGGAGCCGCAAGTCAGCGCCGAGGATCTGGCCGAGCGCCGCGAGCGCGTGGACCGCGTGCTGCGCGCCATCCTGGCGCAGCCCGACGCCGGTTTTCGCGTAATCGGGGTACTCTATCAGGAGTTCGTGGTCCGCTCCCGCATCGAAGGCCTGGCCTCGGTCGTGCCCGACCTGCCGGAGTTCCGCCGCATGCTGACGCGCGCCCGGGCCGGCCTTGGGTCAGAGACGACGCAGGACGACGCATGGCGGGACGTTTCCGTCCGCGCGTCGCTGCTGCCCGACGACATGCAGGGCGTGTTCATGATGATTGCCCGCGCGGCGAAGGAGGGCTGGCCTTGCCCGAGCGACGCCGCGATCGCCCGCGCCTACGGCTCGCACTCGCTGCGCCGCGCCCGGCGCCTGTTGACCTATATCGAGGAGCAGGGCCTCATCGTCTGCCAGCTCGACGGGACAGGCCGGCGCACCGTGACACTGGTCGAATTGGCCTGGGCCACCGCACCGGGAGATCCGAATGCCGAGGAGGTGGAGCAGGGAAGCCTGGCACTGTGAGGCGGCGCGGGTGCTTTGAGCGAATGATGCGATAGGCTTTTCAGTCACCGTCATCGCGACAAATTTCTGATGGCAACCGTGAAATCGCCGACGGCGAGATGCGTCATGCAGGCGCTTGCGTTTCGATGGCGCTCACCGGTTCGCCCCAATCACCCACTGTTCCTGGTCGACGAGCGTGCCGGTCATCGGCCCGGCAGCATCCGAAAGCAGGAAGACGGCGAGGTTGGCGATATCGCTGGTCGAGAACAGGCGGCCGAAGGGTTGCGAGGCGTTGGCGGCATCGAGCCAGCCCGGCCCGTTGCCCAGCGTGTCGGCCTGCATGACGCGTTCGGCCGGCGTGTCGGTCCAGCCGACATTGATGCCGTTGACGCGGATGCGATCGAAGCGATGGGCGTTGGCGGCGTTTTTGGTCAGCGTGGCCAGCGCGCCCTTGCTTGCGGAATAGACGGCGAGCTCCGGCGAGCCGCAATGGGCGTTGATCGACAGGATGTTGACGATGGCGCCGCGCTCTCCGCGCTTCTTCATGTCGGCGATGGCCGCCTGCATGAGGAAGAACGGCGCCCGCGCGTTGACCGCGAACAGCGAGGCCCAGCCGTCGAGATCGGCATCGACGAAGGAGGCCCGGTCGGTCAGTCCTGCGGCGTTGACCAGCGCATCGATGCGGCCGAAGCGCTCGATGCAGGCTTGCGCCAAAAGGGCAGGGGCTGCCGGGTCGGCGAGGTCGGCGGCGACGAAAACCGTCGGCGTGCCGAGCCGCGAAAGCTCTTCCGCAACGGCATCGCCGCGCGTCTTCTCGCGCCCGGTGACGAGCAGGCCGCCGGCGCCGCAGCGCGCCAGCGTCTCGGCGATGGCGCGGCCAATGCCTTGCGTCGAGCCGGTGACCAGCGCCACCTTGCCGTTGAGTTGGAGCTCCATTCCTCTTCCCCGCCTCGCATCTGATTTCAGGCTAGCGCGGCGCGATCGTTTTACAATACGGAAATTGGAAATCTTGGAGTGGAGGTTGTTGGCTGTCGCGCTGCGTGGGGCCGGCGGGAGCCTGCCCCAATGTCGTGATTCCCTACGTAGCGGAGGCCGTCGCAAAGACGCTAGTGGACCGTGATTATGCCCTCGACGGCCTCCGCTACGTAGGGAAT
>NZ_RZRP01000418.1:0-5444 GCF_003997795.1 Mesorhizobium sp. M7A.F.Ca.US.005.03.2.1
GCCATGCGCGGCGGCGATTTCGGCGATGGTACGATCGACCTGCCTCGGCTCGGTGTTCCTTGGCGCGACACGCACGATGCAGCCATTAGGCATCGTTTCCATCGCCTCGCCTCTACCGATGTTGATCCAATGGCTCTTACCGTCGACGGCGTCGACGATCATGTAATGGCGGTCATTGATCTCGTCGGCCAGTCCACGCGCGACAACGCGACCGACGAGAGACTGGACGGGCTCGCCGGATCGATCGTGGATCACCCAGTCGGCGGCCCTGCGGGCAAGCCCCTTGCCGGTCAGTTCGCGGTGCATGGTCTTGATGATGTCGCCGCGTTCGCCGGTGCGGCGCAGCGTGGCTTCGAGCTCATCGTCGAGGCGCCAGGAGCCAGCGCCGACCTCCGCGGCCAGACCCATCCGCTCGAGCTTGCGCAGCCGTCCCTGGTGCAGCGTCTGGCGAATGGCGTCGGGACCGCCCGGCGAGACCAGGCCGTCATCATCACGCATGCTGAGCAGCCGACGGTCGATGCTGGTGAAGCGTTCCTGCTCCATTTCCCGGCGCAGGCGAAGCTCAATCTCGCGGTCGGTTCGCGGACCGAGATCGAGGCTGACCAGCTCGGCCGCCCGCTCGCGGATGCCAGATGAGATATATTCGCGCGCGATGACCAGGTTCTCGCCACGGTCGTCCCTGCCACGGACGATGATGTGGCTGTGCGGGTGGCCGGTGTTGAAATGATCGACCGCGACCCAGTCGAGCTTCGTGCCGAGGTCTTCCTGCATCTGCGCCATGAGCCGCCGCGTCAGCGCCTTGAGGTCGTCGTACTCGATGCCGTCTTCGGCAGCGACGATGAAGCGGAACTGATGGCGGTCGCCGTCCGCGCGATCGATGAACGCCTTGCCGTCGACGCGGCCGCTGTCGGCGCCGTAGAGCTCGCCAGGTTCACCTTCGCGGGTGACCCCGTCGCGCTGAAGATAGCGTAGATGGGCACGCGCCCCGTCCGCGCCCTTGCCGGCGAGCTTGACGACCCGCGCCTTGACGATCACCCGGCGCTGGCGGAAGGCGGCATACCGGTCGCGCGATTTCAGCAGTGCGGCGGCCGCCCCGCCGCGCCCTGTCCGGCTTCCTGTGAAGCGACCACCGCGTTGCGGCCGGCCGCCAGCCCGGTTGATCGCCGCACGAACCTGGCCGGCATAGCGTTTGCCGGCCTTCGAGCCGCGCGACCCGATTTTGCCGAGCTTCGGCCTGAACTCGTCATCCTTAATGCGAGCCTCCCAGACATATCAAGCAAAATCAGACACTTACACGTCAAACCCTCTTGGCACCGGCGGCAGCCTCCCGGAAAAACGATGTGCAGACAAAGATTTAACCGCCTCCTGGAGGCGGTACCTTTATCTTGCCTTCCGCGCCCAGCCCCGCCAGACGCGCCCCCGTCCGCCATGGCTAACGCACCGGCTCCTTCGGCTGCGCGCCGTCCTTGCCGAGCGGCACGAAGAGATCGCCGTTTCGCACGCCTGAGTGAACACCGTCATGAATGAAGAACAGCGACCGTCCGAGAGGAGCGATTTGCGCCTTTGGAGCGACAGATTGGCTTTCGAACGCCTCGATGTCGGCCGCCGAAACTCCGGCCGCCTTGAGTTGGTCGAGGTACTCGACGGTCTCTTCTGGCAGCGGTTTGCCACGCTTCAAATGCTCGTCGTAGCGCTCGGGACCGGCATTGTAGGCGCCAAACAGGCCAGGAAATCCGAAGCGGTCATACATGGCACTGAGATAGGCCGTGCCGGCCAGGATATTGTCGCGCGGATCGTGGGGGTTAGGCCCAAGGCCGTGTTCGACCCGCATCTCTTCATAGGTGCCGGGCATCACCTGCATGAGGCCCATGGCGCCAGCGGGGGAGGTGATGGGGCGGCCGCCGCGCATTGTCTTGCCGCCGCTTTCGGCAGCCATGACGGCATAGATCCAGGCTTGGGGAATATGGAAGCGCCGGCTTGCTTCCGATACCAACGTCTGCCACTTTCGCAGCTGCGGACTTTGGGAGATGGCGACCGGCTCAGCGCCGGTCGAGGCGGAACAGGCGCATGGCGCAATGGCGATCATGCCCAACAAGAGGAGGGTCACTCGGTCCATAGTGGTACGAGCCTCCCGATGACATTTTGAGTGGGAACAGGCCCGAAATAGCGGCTGTCGAAGGAGCGGTTTTTGTCGCTGCCGAGCAGGAAAACCTCGTTATCCCCGAGCGCTCGGCAGCCGTTCCACCATGGCAAAGGTCGGCCTTCGGCGTCGATTTTGAGCCGGCGCGCGACGATGTCGCCGCCGATGATGATGGCGTCATTGAAGGCGCAGACATTATCGTCCGGCAGCGCTGCAAGACGTTTTGCCAGCGGCACATTGCGAGGCAGATAGCTGCGCTCGGCGGCGAGATACGCCGCGTATTCAGGCGGGCGCACGAGCACGAGATCGCCACGCGCCAGCGCTCCCGCAGCGATGCGGTAAAGGCCGATCGGCGCGCTGGCCGAGGCGTTCCAGACCAGCCAAGGGGCGGGCTTTCCCAGCGCCGTGAAGCCCAAAAGACCGAGACCGGCCGCGGCCAAGGCGACCGTCTTACGGGCTCGAACACGCCTCAGGCGGCTGCCGATCAGATGGATGGAAGGGCGCCGCCTCATGAACGGCCTCCCGTGCCGCCCTGGCCGGAACCGGCCTTGCCATCGCCGGCGATGGAGTGCTGCGGGTGTCCTTTCGACCAATGGTCGAGTTCGTCGATGTGATAGCGGACATAGCGGCCGTGCTTGCGGAATTTCGGGCCGCCGCCCTTGAGCCGCATCTTTTCGAGCGTGCGCTGGGAGAGCCCGATATAGAAGGCGGCTTGGGCTGTGCTGAGAAACGGGCTGCCCTTTTTCGCGCGGGCCGCGCGTTCGTTTTCGTCGTCCATGATGATCCTCGTTTCGCTTCGGACAAGCGAGGGCGAGGATGGGCGAGGGAGATCGTCTCGGGGACGGGCGAAGAGTCGGGGGAGAGTTTTCGCCGCCCTTTAGGGCGGACGGGGTTTGGGTGGAACTCCTGGGAATGAGCCCCGCGCCGGGGCTGCGGCGCGAGGCTCTTATCTCGGCCGGTCAGTCGGCCGGGTTCCAGATGATGGCGTAGGTGTCGTGATCGTCCTGGCCGGCGGCTCGGCCGAGATTGGCGTAGAGCTTGCGCGGTCCGAACTCCGGCGCTGCAATCGACAGGCTCACATAATCCTTGCCGGAAGTCTCGCCGGTGCGGATCCAGCCAGCGCCGACTTCGACCCCTTGCGTAAGCACCCGGAAGTCGGGATGGTTATCGGCGCTCTTGGCCTGGTTGGGGACGATATCGATGTCGGCGCGGACGCTGAGCGTCTTGAACTGGCCCTTGTAGGCGCCGTTTTCCTGCTTGTTGACGTAACCGATCGCGGTCATTTCGAAGTCTCCTTTTGTGGTTTCGCCGGGGACCATCCCCTGCGATGGCGCACCGTAATGGGCGCGTCAGGACCGCCTGAATCCGACAGGGCCGCAGCGACAGTGAAGGACCCGAGCGGGCAGCTTTTTTGTGAGCGAAGCGGCGCGAGGAAGCCGCCGCAGGCGGCGGGGAAAAAAGCTGATGGCGCGAGGGTTTCGGGCGGCCGGACCCGCCCATAGGTCGACAAGCCAGCCGCAGGGATGGTCCTTGGAGAGAGCATGGAGACCGCTCGCCAAGTGCGGTCTGTCAGCCAAGCAGGACGCCGGGATGAAACGGCCTGCAAAGATGCTGCGCCCTTATGCCGGATCGAGATCGTGCCAGCGGGTCGGGCGCCAGAGCAGACATCCGGCATGGTGCGATCTATGAAAGCAGGGCTCGCCAGCGGGAATTTGATACGCGAGGGGGCCAAAGTAAGGCTGGATGAGAAGCCGGTGCTACCTGCAGGTCCAGTGTCATGTGGCGGCGCTCGGGAAACCGCTACGCAATGTAACGCGCTCTTATGAGGCGAACAGACCGGCCCCAAAACCGATCGACCGGTGGTCGGCGCGAAACGCGTCATGCCTGTCCGAAAGCTGACAGTGGCAGAAGACGCATGTCGGGTTCCGCACAATTGACCATGCTGGATTTGTGAGGTTTTCAGGGAGAGCCATGCGTTCACTTCCCAGTGAGCTTTGGCACGGCATTTGCTCTTGATGTGGCAACACGGATCGAAGGTTGACTGCATGCACAAGCGCGAGATGAGCAATGCTCTCCTTTCCTGGAGGCTTGGCAGCAGATTCGATTTGACGTTGCGAGGAGCTTCAGCCGCTCGCGGCGGAAGTGATCTCAAATCTGAAGGCACCGTTGGGGCCGCAGCCATCAAACACATCTTTCTCTTTTTCGCAGCTCGTCTTCAACGCGATGCGGACTTCTTCGCGTCGACGGCGGCCGAAGGTGGAGAAGGGGCTCGACTTGCAAAAAGGAGTTGTCAATGACGTCTTACGTTCGCACCAACAGCCCGGCGCAGGTGCGCTCACTGTCCACCTTTGGCAAGCATCTGCAAAGGAGCGTGCTGACGGCGACGCTGCTTGCCGCGGCTTCGACGGGAAGTGAAGCGCAGCCCTATGTTCGTGCTGACGGCAGCACGACTGACGACTTGGAAGCGGCGCGAGCAAGTTGGCGTCATGACGCCGAATTCAATGGAAATGTGGGGCTCGCAGCCATCAACGCGGATGCCGCGTATGCGTTGGGTTCCACCGGGGAGGGGGCCAGAGCTCCTCGCCTGCCCTCGTCCGTCTTGACGAGTGCCCGCTTACAGCCTACCTCACTATCGCGTTAGCACTCGTCCATCGCGAGTGCTAACAAAAACCCCTCAACAGCGCACCAGGGAAAAATCCGAAAATGGCAAAGTCGAAGTTCCGCCCGCTGCATGACCGCGTGGTCGTTCGCCGGGTCGAATCCGAATCCAAGACCGCTGGCGGGATCATCATCCCCGACACGGCAAAGGAAAAGCCGCAGGAAGGCGAGATCATCGCTGTCGGCTTCGGCGCTCGTGACGAAGCTGGCAAGCTGGTCCCGCTGGACGTCAAGGCCGGCGACCGCATCCTGTTCAGCAAGTGGTCGGGCACGGAAGTCAAGCTCAATGGCGAAGACCTTCTGATCATGAAGGAATCCGACATCATGGGCATCATCGGCTCATATCAGGCCCTTTCGTCAACTGAATTCCCGGGCTCGATTGAAGCCCCTGCCAGGAGCTAAAAATGGCTGCCAAAGACGTAAAATTCTCCCGCGATGCCCGCGAGCGCATGCTGCGCGGTGTCAACATCCTCGCTGACGCGGTGAAGGTCACGCTCGGCCCCAAGGGCCGCAACGTGGTCATCGACAAGTCGTTCGGCGCCCCGCGCATCACCAAGGACGGCGTCACCGTCGCCAAGGAAATCGAGCTTGAGGACAAGTTCGAAAACATGGGCGCGCAGATGGTCCGCGAAGTTGCTTCGAAGAC
>NZ_RZRP01000419.1:0-5444 GCF_003997795.1 Mesorhizobium sp. M7A.F.Ca.US.005.03.2.1
GGATTCGGCCAGCCGGCGCGGCGATTCGAAGAAAATCAATGTCGCCGGCACGGCTTTCAGTGCCTCCAGCCGCGTCAGCCGCTGCCCGGTCTTCACCGGTAAAAATCCGGCGAACATGAAGGCATCGGAGGGCAGGCCGGATGCGGTCAACGCCGCGAGCGGCGCCGATGGGCCGGGGATAGGCACGACGCGAATGCCGTGGTCGAGCGCCTCGCCGACCAGCCGGTAGCCGGGATCGGACACCAGCGGCGTGCCGGCATCGGAGATCAGCGCCACGCTCTGTCCGGCCTGCAGCGCCGCGATCAGCTTCGGCCCGGCCTCGCCTGCATTATGCTCATGATAGGCTGTGGTGCGGCGGCGGATGCCATAACGGTCGAGCAGCACGCGCGACACCCGTGTGTCTTCGCAAGCGACGATGTCGGCGGCGGCCAGCGTCTCCAGCGCGCGCAGCGTGATGTCGGCGAGATTGCCGATCGGCGTCGCCACCAGATAGAGCGCCGGCTCCAGCGGCCGGGCCGCGATCTCGGTCTGCCCGACCACATAGCTGCGCTTGCCCGTCTCTGCGGTCACTGACGACTTCTCCATTCAGCCCTGTTTGGCACGGCTGACGCGGGCTTGCAAAAGCTGATGCCGATGTAGGGAATTCGCCTTTCCTTTGCCACAGTGGGGAACCAAACCGGCGTTGGCAGATTAGCCCCCTGATTCCGGAGGAGGACAGGATGGACAGCCTCAAGATACAAGACGCTTTCGAACCCTACTATGCCGGCCGCAACCGCGTTGCCACCCCCAGGGACAAGCGCCCGTCTGCCAAGACCGAGCACAGCCTGACCGAAGAGCGCGTCGCCAGCACCTTGCCGACGAACGTCAGCCTTTCCGACAACAAACCCGACAGCACGACGGAGCACTGACCGGACGATGCCCAATCGCTTCGATATCTTCATCACCCGTCTTGAAACGAAGAACGCACGCCATGGCGCGCAACTACCCTCGATAGGCGACCAGCACAGCACCCGCCGCGATAAGGGCGACGCCAAGCCAGTTCGCTCCGGACAACCGCTCGCCGAGAAAGGCCGCGCCAAACACCGCCACAAGCACGACGCTTAGCTTGTCGATCGGCGCCACCTGCGCCGCATTGCCGATCTTCAGGGCGCGAAAATAGCAGAGCCATGAAGCGCCGGTCGCCAGACCGGACAGGGCGAGGAAAGCCCAGGTCTTTCCCGAGATCGTAGCCGGCGACTGGAATTGGCCGCTGGCGAGCAGGATGGCACCGAGCACGATCAGGATGATGATCGTGCGGATGAAGGTGGCGAAATCGGAATTGATGTTCTCGATGCCGACCTGGCGAAGATCGCCGTCAGGGCAGCGAATGCAGCCGAGAGCAGTGCCCAGAATTGCCAGGAGGATACGGTCAGGTTCATGCGGGTGGCCTTCGCGGATGGCGTCTTAACCGAGATACCGCGAAATGCGTGCCTTCAGAAGGCCAATCAACTCCAGATCCATGAATTCATAATTGTCAGGTATGTCGAGGCAGATCACACGCGCCTTCTTCAGGCTGGCCCTGAATTTCTTCTGCAGCTTGGTGCGGTGCGCCTTTTCCATGACGAAGATGATGTCGGCCCAAGCGACCAGCTCATGCGTCAGCGGCGTGTCGGCATCGTGGTTGGTTCCGGCCGAGGCCACCTCGATATCACGGCGCGTTGAAAACACCTGTTCGGCGGTCGGGCTGCGCAAGCGGTTCTGGCTGCAGACGAAAAGGACGTTCTTCAAGGGTTAGCGCGCCAGATCGGCGACCACCGCGTCGAGCACGATCATGCCGGCGGCCGTGGCGCGCAGGCGCGCATTGCCGATCGGCGCCACCAGCCCTTCGCCCTGCAGCATCGACAGCCGCGCGCTCGACAGGCCGCGCCCGGAGAACGCCTCGTAGCGGGAGAGATCGATGCCTTCGGCCAGCCGCAGGCCCATCAGCAGGAATTCGTCGGCCTCTTCCGAGCGCGTCAGGATCTCGCCGCCGGTGACGCCATGGCCCTTGGCCTCGACCAGATTGGCCCAGGTTTCCGGCATCCGCTCGGCGATTGTCACCGTGCGGCGGCCGTTCTCGACGAAGCGGCCATGCGCGCCCGGCCCGACGCCGACATATTCGCCATAGCGCCAATAGGTCAGGTTGTGCCGGCTCTCGGCGCCCGGCCTGGCGTGGTTGGAAATCTCGTAGGCCGGCAGGCCGTGCGCCGTGGTGATCTCCTGCGTCAGCGCATAGAGGTCGGCGGCATGGTCGTTGTCGGGGATGACGAATTTCTTTGCCGCATGCAGCGCGTGGAAGGGCGTGCCTTCCTCGATGGTCAGCTGGTAGAGCGACAGATGGTCGGCGGCATGGCCGATCGCCTGTTCCAGCTCCGATGCCCAAGCCTCCGGCGTCTGGCCGGGGCGGGCGTAGATCAGGTCGAAGGACAGCCTTGGGAATATTTCCCGCGCGAAGCCGATGGCGTGCAGGGCCTGTTCGACATTGTGCAAACGGCCGAGGAAGCGCAAATCCTTGTTGTTCAGCGCCTGCACGCCGAGCGACACGCGATTGACGCCGGCTGCCCGGTAGCCGCGAAAGCGCTCGGCCTCGACCGAGGACGGATTGGCCTCCAGCGTCACCTCGATGCCGGCAGGCACCGTCCAGTTCTTCGCCACGGCGTCCAGAACCCTGGCCACGGTTTCCGGCTTCATCAGCGAGGGCGTGCCGCCGCCTAGAAAAACGCTGGTCACCTCGCGCGGCCCGGTGCGCTCGCGCATCGTCGCCAGTTCGGCCTCGAAGGCGGCGGCAAAGCGCTCCTGGTCGACCGGCTGGTGGCGAACATGGCTGTTGAAGTCGCAATAGGGGCATTTGGCCGCGCAGAACGGCCAGTGGACATAGACGCCGAAGCCGGGCGCCCGGTCGAGCAGCATGCTCATGCCGAGCCCAATCGAGCTTGGGCGAATTTCTGGAAGGCGCGGGCGCGGTGCGACAGCGCCGTGGCCTGGCCGGGCTTCCAGCCATGCTTTTCCTCGGCGCTCATTTCGCCGAAGGTTTTTTCGAAGCCATCGGGCAGGAACACAGGATCGTAGCCGAAGCCGAGCTCGCCGCGCGGTGGCCAGACCAGCGTGCCCTCGGCCTCGCCGCGATAATATTCCGCCTCGCCGTCGGGAAACGCCAGGCAGATGACGGCGACAAAGCGTCCCTTGCGCTGCTCCGGCAAGGCGGCGCCGACCTCCTGCAGCGCCACTTCGGTGCGTTGCATGGCCATGCCGAAGTCACGCGAACCGTCCGGGGTTTCGGCCCAGTTGGCGGTGTAGACGCCGGGCGCGCCGTCAAGCGCGTCGACGCACAGGCCGGAATCGTCCGACAGCGCCGGCAGGCCGGTCGCCTTGGCGGCGGCGAGCGCCTTGATGTAGGCGTTCTCCTCGAAGGTGGTGCCGGTCTCGTCCGGCTCCGGCAGGCCATACTCCCTGGCCGACTTCGCTTCGAAGCCGAACGGTCCCATCAGGTCGGCGAATTCGCGCAGCTTGCCCTCATTATGGCTGGCGACGACGATCTTCTTGCCATCGAGAGAATGCATCAAAGGCCCCAGATTCTTGGCTCGGCAAATTCGATCGAATTGCCCGAGGGGTCGCGTATATAGATCGAACGGCCGCCCTGCGGCCACTCGAATTCGCTCTCGATGGCGATCTTCTTTGCCTCCAGATGGGTTTTCCAGCCGGCGATTTCATCGGCGGTCGCCGTAAAGCAGAGATGACCTTGGCCGACCGCGCCGTGCGGTGGCACCGGCAGCCTCGCGTCAGGCGCCGGCGGGATTTTGGTTGCCTCGGCGTTGAAGACGAGCAGCACGCCGGGGCCGCAGCGGAAGAAGAGGTGGCGGCCGTCGACCTTGCCGAGGAGATTGAGGCCGAGGATGTCGGTGTAGAAGGTTTCGGCGGCGGGCAGGTCTGTGACGTAGAGGGCCGATTCCAGGATCGCGGAGGGTGTCACGAGGCGCCCCCCTCTGGCCTGCCGGCCATCTCCCCCTCAGGTGGGGAGATTGGCAGCTTCTGCATTGTCGCGCACCCTACAACGCCGGAGATTGGCGAAGCCCTAGACGACATCCGATCTCCCCACTTGAGGGGGAGATGGCCGGCAGGCCAGAGGGGGGCGCTCAGGCTCGACATCTAAAAACTAAGCCACCGCCATCTGCTGCAAACTCACCAGGCGCTGGATGCCTTTCTTGGCCAGGCCCATCAAGTCCGCGAACTGCTCCTCGGAGAAAGGCTCGCCCTCGGCGGTGCCCTGGATCTCGACGATGCCACCCTTGCCGGTCATGACGAAATTGGCGTCGGTGCCGGCTGCGGAATCCTCGATATAGTCGAGGTCGATGACCGGCTGGCCGTCATGGATGCCGCAGGAGATCGCCGCGACATGGTCCTTCAGCACCTTGGCGACGCTGGCCATCTGGCGGGCTTCCATCCAGCGCAGGCAGTCATACAGCGCCACCCAGCCGCCGGTGATCGAGGCGGTGCGGGTGCCGCCATCGGCCTGGATGACGTCGCAGTCGACGGTGATCTGCTGTTCGCCCAGCGCCTGCAAATCGACCACGGCGCGCAAGGAGCGGCCGATCAGCCGCTGGATTTCCAGCGTGCGGCCGCCCTGCTTGCCGGCCGAAGCCTCACGGCGCATGCGCTCGCCGGTCGAGCGCGGCAGCATGCCGTATTCCGCCGTCACCCAGCCCTTGCCGGAGTTGCGCATCCAACCCGGCACTTTTTCCTCGAGGCTGGCCGTGCACAGGACATGCGTGTCGCCGAACTTCACCAGGCATGAGCCTTCGGCATGCTTGGAGACGCCACGCTCGAAGGAGATGGCACGCATTTCGTCGAATTGGCGTTTGGAAGGGCGCATTCAGGGCTGCTTTCTTGTCATTTTTCGGAATCTTGGCCGGCTTGTAACCGCATGGGACGCGTGGCGCAAAGGAAAATGGGCTGACGATCGGACACAGACACCGGGTTGCGCGGGTGCGGTGTAAGTCTATATCCTTGGGCCGGAGGTTTTTGGCCGTATGACCAAGGCAGTCGATCCGAGTTCGCAGTCGCCCGCGCTTCAGTCGCCAGTATTCCAGGCGCTCGACATGCGTTCCCGCGACATCTTCCGGCGCATCGTCGATTCCTATCTCAGGGACGGTGAACCGGTGGGATCGCGCAGCCTGTCGCGTATCCTGCCGTCCTCGCTGTCGCCGGCGACCATCCGCAACGTGATGAGCGACCTCGAGCATCTCGGCCTGATCTACGCGCCGCACATTTCGGCCGGCCGGCTGCCAACGCAGGCCGGCCTGCGTTTCTTCGTCGATGCCTTCATGGAGCTTGGCGACCTTTCCGACGAGGAGCGCCGCGCCATCGAGGCACAGGTGCGGGCGTCCGGCTCCGGTGCGACGCTGGAGCACATGCTGACCGAGGCCAGC
>NZ_RZRP01000041.1:0-16437 GCF_003997795.1 Mesorhizobium sp. M7A.F.Ca.US.005.03.2.1
GCTCATATAGGGCGAAAACAGCCGCTCGATATCCTTCAAGCGATAACCCAGCTCTTCCTCGGCTTCCTTGCGGATGGCGGTCTCCGGATCGTTTTCGTCCAACAGGCCGGCACAGGCCTCGATCAGCGGCTCGCGGTGGCCGGTGACGTAAGCGGGATAGCGGAACTGGCGCACCAGAAGCACGGTCGAACGCAAGGGGTCGTAAGGCAGGATCACCGCACCATCGCCGCGATCATAGGTCTGGCGGATTTGCGTCTCCCACTGACCGTCGCGCCGGCGGTAGTCGAGGACGGTCTTCTTCAGGATGGCCCAGTCGTCGGAGAGGATTTCCTCCGAACGGACGCGAATACGATCTTCCATCCCGGTCTCCATGCTAAAGCGCGTCGCGCTTCATGCTCCTGTTTATGCCTGTCGTTCTCCCAAAACCGGAGCCACTTTTGGGAGACATGCCTGGCCGAGGCGTAGCCGCGAACCGGCATTTCGGCAATCCCGCCCGTGATTGGTCCAGAAGCCCTTTCACCGCCTCGTGTCTGGCGCAGGCGCCATCGGTCGCCTAAATAGCTGCGAACCCTCCCGGAGTTTCTCATGACAGCGTCGCTTTTCCAGTCGATCACTCTCAACGGCCTCACCTTCCCCAACCGCATCGCCGTCGCGCCGATGTGCCAGTATTCCGCCGAGGACGGCTCGGCCAGCGACTGGCATCTCCATCACTGGATGAACCTCGCAATGTCCGGCGCCGGCATGGTCACGGTCGAGATGACCGATGTCGAGCGGCGCGGGCGTATCACCCATGGCTGCCTCGGCCTTTACTCCGAAGACAATGAAGCGGCCGCCCGCCGCGCGCTGGACGCTGCACGACGCGTCGCCGCACCCGGCACGAAATTCGGCTCCCAACTCGCCCATGCCGGCCGCAAGGCTTCGAACCGCAAGCCGTGGGAGGGCGGCGGACCACTGCAGCCAAACGAGGATCCCTGGCAGACCGTCTCCGCCTCGGCCATCCCCTACGACACCGGCTGGAACGTGCCGCACGCTCTGGAGGACGAGGAGATCCTACAGCTGATCGAGCGCTTCGCCGAGGCGGCAAGGCGAGCCGAACGCGCCGGCTTCGATTTCCTCGAACTGCACGCCGCGCATGGCTATTTGATCTTCCAGTTCCTGTCGCCCTTGTCCAACCAGCGCACGGACCGCTGGGGTGGCGCGCTGGAAAACCGCATGCGTTTTGCCGTCGAAATCACCAAGGCGGTGCGCAAGGCGGTGCCAAAGCTGATGCTCGGCGCAAGGCTGTCCGTGAAGGATTGGGTCGACGGCGGCTTCGACGTGGCGGACGCGATCGAAGTGGCCAAAGCGCTGAAGGACGAGGGCGTTGCCTATCTCTGCTGTTCGAGCGGCGGCAATTCGCCGTTGCAGAAATTGCCCACCGGCCCCGGCTATCAGGTGCATCTGGCGGAGGCGGTGCGCAAGGGCGCTGATATTCCGACCCGCGCCGTCGGCCTGATCGACGACCCCAAGCAGGCCGAAGCGATCGTCACCGAGGGCCGCGCCGACATGGTGGCGCTGGCGCGGGCCTTCCTGGCTGATCCGCGCTGGGGGTGGCGTGCGGCGGCGACATTCAGCGAGACAATCCACCCGGCGCCACAACTTGCCCGTTCGGTGACCACGATGCAGCATTGGATGAAGGCGGCGGGCTGAACGGTTCGCGCTCCCGACACGGCGCTGTAGAGCCTTCAAACAGCCTCTGAGACGTTTGGGCGCAGGCTGACGGCCATGGTTGCAACCAAATTGGCTGCTTTGCGTTGCGGCCATGATGGACAACAAACCTTTTGAAGTGCCGGTCGTCGTCGAACTTGGCCACGTCGGCAAATATCGCCACATCCGCAGCGCCCAGGAGGCCGCGGAGTGCCTGATGACGGTGTGGCCGCTCAATCGCGGCCCGCGCCATCGTGATGCCCTCGACACTTGCCTCAAAGTGCTGGAAGGTTATCGTTCGACAGCAGATGCGCGCCGGGCGCTGATTGAAGCCGCCAAGGAATCGGAAGTGCTGGTGCCCGACGACAGACTGCCCGACGACCGACTGCATTGAGCAGACGGACCTTTCAACCGGAGGTTTTTCATGGCGAAGCTGACTTACAAGATCGTCGAACATGACGGCGGCTGGGCCTACAAGGTCGGAGCGACCTTTTCCGAGACGTTTCCGACGCATCAGGACGCGTTGCGCGCCGCCGAAATCGCCTCGGCCGAGCAGCAGGTCGCCGGAGCGACGGACGGCATCCAGTATGAGGACGCCGAGGGAAAATGGCATGAGGAACTGGCCGACGGCCGCGACCGGCCGCAGACAGAAGTCTCGGATTGATCGGTGTCGCGGTTGATGTGGAGCGGTTCGACGGAGCGCCGACCGCAGCGCCGTCCGGAGAGAGGACGCGCCAGCGGCCAGCGGCTGTCCTTGCGGACTAGCCCTCGAACATGGATTTCCAGAAAATCGGCGTGCGCTTTTCGGAAATCGCGTTCTGGCTATTTGCCGCAATACTGATCGTTGACGTTTTGCCCTGCGTTAGCGTCCGGGCCTGGTGTGTTGTGGGCACATGGGCCTATTGCGCCGGTGTTGCCTTGAGTGTTCAACCCGGAGCCGTCACTGATGCTTCCCGTGGTGTAGGGGTCGACAGTTGTCTGGTCGTTGTTACCGAACAGCCACCAGTCATGATTGTTTGAGTACCTGTCGTCCAGTGACTGCGCCATCGCCGATGTGGCGAGACCAATCGTCAGGACGGATGCTGCGAGAAGTTTTGTAACCATTGAATCACTCCGTATCTTAGCCGCTTTGGTGCGACACTCATAAAACCCGGTAGTCAGCCGAATGGTTCCTTGAAATTGTCGTGAAGCTGAGGTGAGGCCCCGATCAGCCCGGCCGGCGATGCGCTCGATGGATGCGGCGGTTCGCTCCGCGGCCACGAATTGCGGCACGTGCCCCTTGCCGTTGGGCCCCTCGATGCGGCCGAGATCTTGCTCGACCGCCACGTTATCGCAGAACATGGTGTGGAAACGAGTTGGCTTCGACCGAGCCATCCACCTCCGGCGGTCATGTAGTCGGGCAGGGAAGCCGGCGCCGCGGAGATGACATTGCGGCCACCGCCGCGCCGCGCTATCTCAGACCACTCGCCTTCCCGGGCCACTCGCTTGCCGGAGCTTCCCATGCCTGAAATCGTGACCGCTGCCATGCTCGTCATCGGCGATGAGATTCTGTCCGGCCGCACCAAGGACAAGAACATCGGCCATCTCGCCGACGTCATGACGGCGATCGGCATCGACCTGAAGGAAGTGCGCATCGTCCCGGACGAGGAAGACGAGATCATCGCGGCGGTGAACGCCGTGCGCGCGCGCTACACTTATGTGTTCACCACGGGCGGCATCGGGCCGACGCATGACGACATCACGGCCGATTCCATCTCCAAGGCCTTTGGCGTGCCTTGCGAATACGATGCCCGGGCCTATGCCATGCTGGAAGCAAGCTATGCCGCGCGCGGCATCGAATATACCGAGGCCCGCAAGCGCATGGCACGGATGCCGCGCGGCGCCGATCTCATCGACAATCCGGTGTCGGTCGCGCCTGGTTTCCGCATCGGCAACGTCCACGTCATGGCTGGCGTGCCGTCGATTTTCCAGGCCATGCTCGACAATGTCGTGCCGACGCTGAAGGCCGGCACGAAGATGCTGTCGGCGACCGTGCCCTGCCCGTTCGGCGAAGGCCTCATCGGGGGGCCGCTGGGTGATATCCAGAAAGCGCATCCCGATACGATCATCGGCTCCTATCCGAAATATGGCGATGGCAAGTTCTGGACCGAACTGGTCGTGCGTGCCCGCAACCAGGAGGCGCTGGACGCTGCCCGCGCCGATGTCGAGGCGATGGTCGCCGGCTTCGCCAGCAATCCCGGCTGATCTGGTCCAGACCGGAACAAAGCACGACGCTGCAACGTTTCCCCGGCACGAGTTCGCCAGCTCGTGAACTGAGGGATTGTCATGCGATTCAAAACCATCGTCGCCATTCTGCAGAACGAGCAGGACGCCGAGCGCGTGCTCGACTGCGCCATTCCGCTCGCCACCCGGTTCCAGAGCCATCTGGTCGGCATCCACGCCGAAACGCTTCCCGTGCCCTACACCTCTGCCACAGGCTTTCCCGACACCGAATTCCTGCAGGTTTCGGCAGACATGAACCGGGAACGGGCCGAGAAATTAAGGACGCTGTTTCTCAGGCATATCGAGGATTCCGGTCTTTCCTTCGAGTGGCGAAGCCTGGAGAGCTTTTCGGGTGACAGTGCGCTGACCGGGATTTCGAGCGTGCGGGCCGCCGACCTGATCATAGCAGCGCAGCGCGAAACGGGCGGCGATTCCAGCGCGGACGTTGACACGCTGGTCTACGATGCCGGCCGGCCGGTGCTGGTGGTGCCGCACGAGGGTCCGCTGATCACCACCTTCAAACGCGTCTTGCTCGCCTGGAACGGCAGCAAGGAAGCGGCGCGCGCCGCCTTCGACGCGCTGCCCTTCATCATCGAAGCCGAGAAGACCGACATATTGGTTATCGACCCTCCTGAAACGCTCGACGACAGCCCGGAGGCCGCCGGCGCCGAAATCGCGGCAGCGCTGTCGCGCCACGGCGCCACCGTCAGCGTCTCGGTGCAGCAGTCGGGCGGCAGTTCGGTCGATGACATCATCCAGACCAGGATCGCGGAGACCGGCGCCGATCTGCTGGTGCTCGGCGCCTACAGCCATTCATGGCTGCGCCAGCTTCTGTTCGGCGGCGTGACGCGCAGCGTTCTGCGCACCGCGCCGGTGGCAGCCTTCCTGTCGCGGTAAGCCCACGGCGATCGCTGGCCCTTGCCTTGCCAAGGCCCCTGCTCTTGCCAAGATGGGGGCTTTCCAGCTAATTCCGCGCGCATTCCCCTGTTTTCTTGCGCGCGATCCCCGCGTGCTGTGGAGTGCGCGACATGTCCCTTCCCGAAAAAGCCTTTCCGGTCTCCTGGGACCAGTTCCATCGCGACGCTCGCGCACTCGCCTGGCGGCTTGCCGGCGCCAACAAAGGGCAATGGAAAGCGATCGTCTGCATCACGCGAGGCGGGTTGGTGCCGGCGGCGATCATCTCGCGTGAACTTGGCATCCGCGTCATCGAAACCGTCTGCGTCGCCTCCTATCACGATTATACCAGCCAGGGGCAGCTGCAGGTCCTCAAGGAGATCACCCCTGCCCTGCTCGCCGAAGACGGCGCCGGCGTGCTGATCATCGACGACCTGACCGACACCGGCAAGACGGCGGGCATCGTGCGCGCGATGATGCCCAGGGCGCATTTCGCCACCGTCTATGCCAAGCCGAAAGGCAGGCCGCTGGTCGATACTTTCGTCACCGAAGTCAGCCAGGACACCTGGATCTATTTCCCGTGGGATATGGGCTTCACCTACCAGAAGCCGATCGCCGACGACCACGCCGGCTGATTCGCAACTACCCTGTTACAGACCAGCAGCTTGCACCGGGGATGGATTTGCTTTCGCAAACAGGTCCGGCAGAGCCGGATATTTCGCGAAATCGACGTCTATTGGCGGAAATTGGCCAGGCGAATGAAATTTTTTACTTTTATTGCCGACAATTAGCCGTAAGATTCGTGAGACGGCAAACGATTCCGGAGGCTGGGGCTAGCTTCTTCGATGTTGACGAGGCCAACGACACACAATCATCTGGCCGAAAGGGTCCGACGGCTCTTCGGCACCGCGCCGTGCCGCCTGCAGGTTGCCGCCCTGCCCTGGCGCGACACGGGAGACGGCGTCGAAATCATGCTGATCACCAGCCGCGATACCGGCCGTTGGGTTTTGCCCAAGGGTTGGCCAGAGGCCAGGGAGCCGCTCTGCGAGGCCGCGGCGCGCGAAGCCGGCGAGGAGGCCGGGCTACGCGGCCGTGTCTCTCATCTTGAAGCCGGCCGTTACTTCTACGCCAAGGCGCTGGCTTCCGGCGAAGAAGTCCCGTGCGAGGTCCTGGTGTTTCCGCTGCATGTCGACAAAGTCGCGGACCGCTGGAAGGAAAAACGCTCACGCACCCGCAAATGGGTCCGTGCAAGCGAAGCGGTGCGCATGGTCAACGAACCCGACCTTTGCCAGATCATCGCCTATTTCTGCGCCGACCCGCACAGCTTCTCCTGACGGGCGGCCACACCGCGCTCTTTGCAAAATGGGACTGGCTTGCAAAGGCTGGACACGCGTTGCCGCGCATCGACATGAATGCTTTGCTAAGGAATCAAAGGTAGGATTCGGCAGCTCTGGTATTTTTTGATCGATGGCGAATCCCGCAAATCCAATTCCAAACGAGTCCGACGAGCCTGAGCGCGAGCATCGTCCGCGCGTGCTCAAGGGCGGGTCGATCATCACCGGAATTTCGAATTCGGAAGTCGGCTGCACGCTGCGCAATCAACATGAAGGCGGAGCCGAACTGAAGATACCGCTGGAAGCCCGGGTTCCCGATCGCTTCCTTCTCTATGTGCCGCTCGACGGCATTGCCTATCGGTGTGAGGTCCGCTGGCGTCGCAATGACCGTATCGGGGTGCAGTTCACCGGCACCGAGCCAAAACCCAGGCTGCACTACGGCTGATCCATTCAGGCACGACGCTTTGGATCGTTGCCGCGTCCGGATTGCCTGGTGACGGCAAAATTGCGATCGCCGCACCGCATTCTATCCCCGTTATCCACATATGTGACACACAAGATGTTGGGGTCACAAAAGCTACGCAAACGAATCCTTGACGGCGCAAAACGAGTCGCCTTTTATAGGCCATGCGCTCCTGTTGAGAGTGCGACCGGAAAGTTCTGAGCCCGGTCTTTTTCCCGGATTATGTGCGTTTTGCTCGCATTTCCGCCTGGTTACGAGGCCGGCGGAAGCGTTGGAATTGTGGGGCGGTTGGGGTCGATAGGGACAATTGTCGGGCTTGAATAAATTGTCTGTTAATACTATATTTAGTGTTTGCAGGTAGGTTCGACGCTAGATAGTGTGAATTTCCCTCGACCGAGGGAATCGGAAAAAAATCAGTTTTGAGGGACCCGTGGGTTCGTCGGCACGTTGGACAGGCACTTCGCAAGGAGTTTGACCAGCAGGGCCGGCGGAGGCTGCGAAATGGAGAGCCGGCCGTTTTCGAACGCCGGCAGACGGCGGACATGCGCGTTTCGCATCGGGGGCAGAAATCCCTGGGGAAAAGCGCTACATATAGACAAAAGGGACCGGACCAATGCGCATCGAGCGTCGTTTCACCAAGCCAGGACAGTCCGCCTATGCGGAGATCGAATTCCGCAAGGCGCTTTCGGAGATCAAGAATCCGGATGGCTCGGTGGTGTTCCGCTTGGACAATATCGACGTGCCGGCGCAGTTCTCCCAGGTCGCAGCCGATATCCTGGCACAGAAATATTTCCGCAAGGCCGGTGTTCCGGCACGCCTGAAGAAGATCGAAGAGAACGACGTCCCCTCCTTCCTGTGGCGCTCCGTCGCCGATGAGGCGGAACTCGCCAAGCTGCCGGAAGCCGAGCGCTACGGTTCCGAGATCGACGCCCGCCAGGTCTTCGACCGCCTTGCCGGCACCTGGACCTATTGGGGCTGGAAGGGCGGCTACTTCAAGGCGTCGGAAGAAGACGCACGCGCCTTCCGTGACGAGCTTGCCTACATGCTGGCCACCCAGCGCGTGGCGCCGAACTCGCCGCAATGGTTCAACACCGGCCTGCACTGGGCCTATGGCATCGACGGCCCGAGCCAGGGCCACTTCTATGTCGACCCGTTCACCGGCAAGCTGACCAAGTCGAAATCCTCCTACGAGCATCCGCAGCCGCATGCCTGCTTCATCCAGGGCGTACAGGACGACCTCGTCAATGAGGGTGGCATCATGGATCTGTGGGTGCGTGAAGCGCGCCTGTTCAAATACGGCTCCGGTACCGGCTCCAACTTCTCGCTGCTGCGCGGCGAAGGCGAAAAACTGTCCGGTGGCGGCCGCTCGTCGGGCCTGATGAGCTTCCTCAAGATCGGCGACCGCGCGGCGGGCGCCATCAAGTCGGGCGGCACGACGCGCCGTGCCGCGAAAATGGTCATTGTCGACGCCGACCACCCCGATATCGAGGAATTCATCGACTGGAAGGTCAATGAAGAGCAGAAGGTCGCCTCGCTGGTGACCGGCTCCAAGATCGTCAAGAAGCATCTCGAAGCGATCATGAAGGCCTGCGTCAACTGCGAAGGCAATGGCGACGACTGCTTCGATCCGTCGATCAACTCCGCGCTGAAGCGCGAGATCAAGGCGGCCAAGAAGTCCGCCGTGCCGGAGAACTACATCTACCGCGTCATCCAGTTCGCCAAGCAGGGCTACAGCTCGATGTCGTTCAAGACCTACGACACAGACTGGGATTCGGACGCCTACCTCACGGTTTCGGGCCAGAATTCCAACAATTCGGTGTCGCTGAAGGACAATTTCCTGCGTGCCGTCGAGGACGATGCCGACTGGCACCTGACCGCCCGCAAGGACGGCAAGGTGCTGAAGACGCTGAAGGCCAGGGATCTCTGGGAAAAGATCGGTTACGCCGCCTGGGCGTCCGCGGATCCCGGCCTGCATTTCAACACGACGATGAACGACTGGCACACCTGCGCTTCCGCCGGTGCGATCCGGGCGTCCAACCCGTGCTCCGAATACATGTTCCTCGACGACACGGCCTGCAATCTCGCCTCGATCAATCTGCTGCCCTACCGCAACGCCGACGGCACGATCGACATCGCAGCCTACGAGCACACGGTGCGGCTGTGGACCATCGTGCTCGAAATCTCCGTCATGATGGCGCAGTTCCCGTCGAAGGAGATCGCCAAGCAGTCCTACGAATACCGCACGCTCGGCCTCGGCTATGCCAATATCGGCGGCCTGCTGATGACGTCGGGCATTCCCTACGACTCCGATGAAGGCCGCGCGATCTGCGCCGCACTCACCGCGATCATGACCGGCATGGCCTATGCCACCTCGGCCGAGATGGCCGGCGAACTCGGCGCCTTCGCCGACTACGACCGCAATGCCCAGAACATGCTGCGCGTCATGCGCAACCATCGCCGTGCCGCCTATGGCGAGAAGCAGGGCTACGAAAAGCTCGCCGTCAACCCGGTGCCGCTCGTCGCTTCCGACCTGAAGCAGCAGGACCTTGCAACCCACGCCAAGGCCGCCTGGGACCGCGCCATCGAGCTCGGCGAGGAGCATGGCTACCGCAACGCGCAGGCGACCGTCATCGCGCCGACCGGCACGATCGGCCTGGTCATGGATTGCGACACCACCGGCATCGAGCCCGACTTCGCGCTGGTGAAGTTCAAGAAGCTGGCCGGCGGCGGCTATTTCAAGATCATCAACCGCGCCGTGCCGGAAGCGCTGCGCACGCTCGGCTATTCCGAAGCCCAGATCGCCGAAATGGAGGCCTATGCGGTCGGCCACGGCAACCTCAACCAGGCGCCGGCCATCAATCCCGGCGCGCTCAAGGCCAAGGGCTTCACCGACGACAAGATCGCGGCGCTCAACGCAGCCTTGAAGTCGGCCTTCGACATCAAGTTCGTCTTCAACCAGTGGACGCTCGGCGCCGACTGGGTGAAGGAGACGTTCGGCTTCACCGACGAGCAGCTCAACGACTTCTCGTTCGAGATGCTGCCGGCGCTCGGCTTCTCCCGCAAGGACATCGAGGCCGCCAACATCCATGTCTGCGGTGCCATGACACTGGAAGGCGCGCCGTTCCTCAAGGCCGAACACCTCGCCGTGTTCGACTGCGCCAGCCCGTGCGGCAAGATCGGCAAGCGCTCGCTTTCGATCAACAGCCACATCCAGATGATGGCGGCGGCACAGCCCTTCATTTCCGGCGCCATCTCGAAGACCATCAACATGCCCAACGATGCGACGGTGGAAGATGCCAAGGGCGCCTACATGCTGTCGTGGAAGCTGGCGCTGAAGGCCAACGCGCTCTACCGCGACGGCTCGAAACTGTCGCAGCCGCTCAACTCCTCGCTGCTCGCCGATGGCGAGGACGATGAGGATGAAGCCGTCGAGCAGCTGCTCGCCGCACCTGCGGCAGCGCGTGCCGCACAGATCACCGAGCGGATCGTCGAGCGCATCATCGAGCGCGTGTCGCGCGAGCAGGAAAAGCTGCCCGGCCGCCGCAAGGGTTACACGCAGAAAGCCAAGATCGGTGGCAACACCATCTTCCTGCGCACCGGCGAATATGACGATGGCCGTCTCGGCGAGATCTTCATCGACATGAACAAGGAAGGCGCGACTTTGCGTGGCCTTCTCAACAACTTCGCCATCGCCATTTCGTTGGGCCTGCAATATGGCGTGCCGCTCGACGAATATGTGCACGCCTTCACCTTCACCAAGTTCGAGCCGGCCGGCATGGTGCAGGGCAATGACGCCATCAAGAGCGCGACGTCGATCCTCGACTACGTGTTCCGCGAGCTGGCGATCTCCTACCTCGGCCGCAACGATCTCGCTCATGTCGACCAGTCGGACTTTTCCAACACCGCACTTGGCCGTGGCATCAGCGAAGGCAAGACCGATGCGGTCTCCAAGGGCCTGACCCGTGGCGCCTCGCCGGTGAAGCTGGTGTCGCGCGTCAGCGGCAACGATCCGAAAGGCTTTGCGGCCCCATCGGGCGCCCCTGCCCGCTCGGCACCGACCGCCTTCTCCGGCTCCAACGTGCTGGCGCTGAAACCCGCCAGCGACGAAGCGGTCGCCTACAAGCGCGACTATGAGGAGCGGGCGAAGGAACTGGCCGAGGACATCGCCTTCGAGGAAGCGGCGGGTGCTGCCTCCGATGCCACGGCGGGATTGTTCACCGACGCGGCGGCCGTCGAGGCGGCCGAAGCAAAAAAACTCGCCAACGACCGCCGCGCCAAATCGCTGCTCCAGGGCTACACCGGCAATTCCTGCTCCGAGTGCCAGAATTTCACGATGGTGCGGAACGGGACCTGTGAGAAGTGCGATACGTGTGGCTCGACGAGCGGGTGCAGCTGAGATCTAGTGCCACCTCGGCTTACAGTTCGCGAGATCATTCGCCTGCTGGAGGCCGATGGCTGGTATCTGGTTGCAACCAAGGGCAGCCATCGCCAATATAAGCATGAAGTCAAAGCCGGCCGCGTCACCGTGGCTGGCAAGCCGTCTGAAGAGGTTGCGCCAGGAACACTGAACAGCATCCTCAAGCAGTCAGGTTTGAAGGAGTGATGACATGCGTTACGCGGTGGTGATTGAAAAAGCAGGAAATAATTTTTCTGCCTATGTGCCGGACCTACCCGGCTGCATCGCGACAGGTGCCACTGTGCCTGAAGTGGAAACCGAGATTCGCGATGCAATACGCTTTCACATCGAAGGTTTGCGAGCCGATGGGCTGGATGTGCCCAAGGGTGTCAGCCTCGCGGAATACGTAGAGGCATAGAGGCAGGCCTCCACTCGATCCGGATCAGGCTCTGGTCCGGGCGTCTAACTCGCCGGCAACACCCTTAGCGTCTGCTTGTCAAACAGCGGCTCGTCCTGGCCGATGCGGACGAACAGCAGCTTCCGACCCTCGCCCAAGGGCACTTCGAAATACTGGATGCCATCAGGCATTTCGCCCCAGCAGCCGCAGGGTGGGTCGGGAACCTCATCGGGGCTGGCCAGTGCTTTCAGTATTTTCGCGATCCAGGGATGTGTAGCGTTTGACGGCGGCAAGCGCGGCGCTCTCGGTGTAAGGCGTCGCAATAACTTGTTTGCATCTGGCCATGCCTTCGGCCTGCCCAGATCAAAGCCTCTCAGCATGCCATCTCAGATGATCGTCCATGAAGCTGGAGATGAAAAGATACGAGTGATCGTATCCATCCTGCATCCGCAGCTTTAGCGGAATACCTGCTGTGGCGCAGGCCGCCTCAAGCAGCCAAGGCCTCAGCCCGTCGTCAAGAAATCCATCCGACGTTCCCTGATCCACCAAAAATTCGGGGAAACGGTATCCGTCGTCGATGAGCGACGTCGCGTCGCAAGTTCGCCATGAGGCCTCATCCTTGCCGAGATACTTTTCAAAGGCCGGTTTCGACCAGCCGGCGGTGCTTGGCTGGGCGATCGGGGCGAACGCCGAGCAGCTCTTGAACCGCTGCGGATTCTTCAAGGCAATCGTCAGCGCGCCATGCCCGCCCATCGAATGGCCAAAGATTGCCTGGCGTGCCATATCGGCTGGAAATTCAGCCGCGATGAGGGCCGGCAACTCCTCGGCGACATAGGAATACATACGATAGTTCTTCGCATAAGGCTCTTGCGTCGCATCGAGATAGAAGCCGGCGCCGGAGCCGAACTGCCAGTTGTCTTTTTCATCCGGAATGTCGGCCCCGCGCGGGCTGGTGTCGGGACAAACGACGATCAGGCCGAGCTCGGCCGCCATGCGCCTGTACTCGCCCTTGTCCATTACATTGGCGTGGGTACACGTCAGGCCTGAGAGATACCACACAACGGGACAAGGCGCCTCCCGCGCCTGCGGAGGTATGAAAACGGCAAAAGTCATGTCGCAACGGCAACTCGTCGACAAATGGGAATAGACGCCCTGCACGCCGCCATGGGCTTTCGCTTGAGAGATGATTTTCATGTGTTCTCCACGTTGCAGGTCGAATGACGGTCGGCCCCACCACTACCCCAGCGGCAAGCACTTGCGTCCTGCCATCGTATGGTTCCTGTGTCGACGGATCTCAGCGCGGAAAAAGAACCTCGCCCATTCCAAGCACTGCGTTATCCCCGCCATATTTGCGCGGTGCGCTCCCCAGAAGCGGCCGTTTCAAAATGCCCTCGGCAATCAGATAACGATCGATGATGGCGGCGAAGACGCTTTCGGGTGCGCCGCATTCGACGAAGCTCGGCGACATGCGTGCCGGCGCGCGATCGAGAAGGATCGAACCGCGACGCATCAGATAGCCGGGCATCTCACCGGTGCCACCGGCCACCACCAGGGTGCCGGCGATCATACGGCTGCCTGCATGGTCGCCGGAGCCTTTCAGCACCGCGATCAGGCCGCGCCGCATGCGGTCCGCGGCGAAGGCGCCCGCTTTGCCCCTGACAATCAAAACACCGCCGTTCATGCCGGCCAGTTCCCCGACGAGCGGCGCACCGAGGTGGTCGCCGGCATTGCCCGTTATCTCAAGCCTGCCGCCGCGCATGCCGGAGCCGGCGTGTGGACCCGCATTGCCTTCGATCGTGAGCTTGCCACCGCGCATGGCGCGCCCGGCCTGGGCGCCGGCATTGCCAACGAGGCGAACCGACCCACCCCGCATGCCTTGCGCCACAAGGTCGAGGCGCGTGCTTCCGCCCTCGAACACGATGTTTGTCGGATCGCTGCCGGCGACGCGAAAAATGTCGCCCACCTTCGAGCCGTGCTTCGTCATGCCGATCTGGATTCTTTCAACGTCGCGCCTGTCGATCCCGGCCAGCCGCTCCGGCGTCAGCGGCGACAGGTCAAGGCGCTCCGGCGGCTCGGCAACCAGGGTGAAGGTCAGCGCCTTCATGGCAGCATATCCTTCAGCGAGTAGATGAATTTTCCGAGCTTGCCGCCGTAATTGCCGGCGCTGATCCGAACCGCGCCTCTTTTCGGGCCGAGCTCTATGACAGCCTTGATGCCGGCCTTCATCGCGGCGGCAACTGCATCATTGGTCTCACCATCGATGACGATTTCCAGGACAGCGTTGATGTCGGGACCGAGTTCACTCGCGACGACGCCGCGCAGTGTCGGCGCGTAGGCTTCGTTGGCCGAGGCGATCATGCCTTTGTATTTGCCACCAATCTTGGAACCCGAACGGGCAATGCCGCCCGGAAACGGCACGATGGCGCCAGGCACCATGCCGATCGCAGCGACCGCGGCCTCGGCAGCGGCCAAAGCGCTGGCGCTGCTTTGCGCCATGACAAAGAAATTGCCGCCACCGACAGCTTCCTTCGTCAGTCCGGTCGTTGCTTCGCACAGGAACTCGCCATCCATGACGGGAATACGCCAGAAATGCCTGTCGCCGATCTTCTTGGAGATCTGCCAGCCGTCGCCGAAATAACGCAGTGCCGAACCGAGCTTGAGCTCGGCGCTGCCCTGCAGCCCGGCAAAGCAGGCGGAACCCGGCGAGGTCAAAACGCACTGGCCGACACGATTGAGCAGTTGTTTCTGCAATTCGTCCGTTCCCATCGCGAAAATCATGACGCGGCAGCCCGGCCGGCCATCCGGTGTGGCCGATGGCGGCAGGTCGAGATCGATTGCCGCTTCGCAGCCGCAACCGATCACCGAGGTGGCGAAGCCGGTCATTGTGATCGCCGCCTGGCGAGCCCATTTCCGGCTCGGCGCGGTGATGACGATGGCGGTTGCGCGCATGCCGAAGGCTTCCGCGAAGGTATCGTCGATCGTTACGCCATTGATGCTCATGTTCGGCATGGCACCTCGCCGAATGGCTGTTCGCGCGCAATCGCGGAATCCGGGAAATTAAACCAGTCCAGCGACAGGCCGTAGCGCTGCTGGTGATAGTCCTCGAGCCGTCGCACCATTGCCTTGTCGACAGGCGGCTTGAGCCTCAATGCCTTGCCCCAGCGGTAATGGATGATTTCCCCGTCTTGCACGACGAGATCGCCATCCTTGAAAACATACGCCGCCTGTCCGAGCATTTTCGCGATACTGCGGTCCCTGCGATAGACAGCGACGTCGGCTGTTGCGCCGGCGCCGAGATGGCCTCGATCCGTCAAGCCGAGCAGCTTGGCTGGCGCCGCGCGCGTCATGATGGCGATTTCCTCGAACGTGTATTCGCGGTCGATTGCGGCCAGGGTAGAGAGCGCCAGGGCGGATAGGGAAAGTCCGGCGGCCATTTCGGTGCGCGCTTCCCGGCTCATCAGCAGTTCGAACAGCGCCGGATAGGCGGTAAAAGGTGCACCGTTGGGATGATCGGTGGTGAAGAACACACGCCAGGGATCGTCGATCAGGAGAAAAAGCTCGAGCCCGATCGCCCACTGCATCGTGCCGTAGAAGTCCTTGCCATAGCTGTAGGGCACGATGCCGCCGCCATTGCCGTCACCGTCATGAATGACGGTCTTTTTCGGATGCGCGCTGCCGCGCGCCGAAAATTGCCGCATGACGTCGGAGGAGACCGTGACCGTCTGGCCGAACATCACCTGGCCGATATCGATGGTGACTTCCGGCGTCGCGTTGACCAGTTCGGCAAGCCGTGCGGCGGCAGAGGAAAACCCGCGTTTTCCTTCCGTGCCATAGCCATAGAACTGGAGGTGGGCGAGATGCAGCGGCAGTCCATCCGCCGCTGCAATCGTCGCAGCCGCCGTATCCGCCGATCCGGGGCTGCCCAGATTGTTGCAATGGACATGCAAGGGATGCGGCAAGCCAAGATTGTCGACGGCGGCCTGCAGCGTCTTGACGATCTTGCGCGAACTGACGCCATAGGAAGGCACGACATCATCCAGCGAGAAGGTGCGGACGTTCTCCTTGAAGGCGGCCGCCGCACCGGCGTTGATCACCTTGACCCCAAGCGCTCGCGTCGAAGCGACCGTCCAGGCGACATAGTCCTCGATCATCGTCCGGGGGGCGTCGTCGCGGATCATCGACAACAGGAAATCGTCATTGCCGAGAATGGCAAGGGTCGCTTTGTCGATGATCGGGATGTCGGCCAGTTCGAGATGCGTGTGCAGCGCCGCTCCCGGCGACATCGCCGGCTCGACGACCGTCGTAAAGCCCATCTTTGCGTAGAGGCAGCCGGTCTGGAAGGTCGACCAGCCGGCATTGGAGAGCGGCGTCATTGCTGGCCGCAGCTGATGGGCGGCATGCTGTTCGGGCAAGAGCAGCCGCGCGGTGTTCACATTGCCGCCACCGATGTGGGAGTGGATGTCGATGGCGCCAGCCATCACGATGCAGCCGCTGGCTTCGATGGTCCGGTCGGCCGCCCCTCCCGCCGGCGCCGGAACGATCTTGTCGTCCTTGATCCAGAGGTCGCCCTTGTCGAGACGGCCGTTGACGGGATCGATGATGTCGCCGCCGGCGATTTTCGTCAGCATGGCAGTGCCTCGGCGAAAGCGTGGGTAGCGATCAGGCGGATGATCGTCGCGGCGGAGGGCAATTGCGAGGCCGCTTGCGCATCGATCGACCTGAGCGAGCCCGTGCGGCTGGAGTAGACAACCGCATCGTGATCGACTCCAGCCTCGCCGATGGCCATGGTGACTGCGGCGCCGGCAACCGGCTTTTCCGTTTTCGTCAGCACAATCAGCGCCATGCGTGCCCTTTTTTTCTGTAGTTGAGCCGTTGCGGCGGAGATCCGCAGGTGCAGGTCAGCTTCGCCGGCAGCGATCATGCGCTCCACATCGCAGCGCCAGGGATCGAATTCAGGGAGGCCGCGCGCAAAGCCGGTGCGCAGCGGAAAACCTGTCATCCAGGC
>NZ_RZRP01000420.1:0-5433 GCF_003997795.1 Mesorhizobium sp. M7A.F.Ca.US.005.03.2.1
TTGGCCAGCGCCGAGCTCCCGGCATAGGAGCCAGTCGCCGCCTCGCCGACATCGGCCTCGCAGGCCTTGTTCCCCGCGTCGAGCGCGTCCTTGAGGCTGGCTGCGGCAAACACCACCCCCTTGTCTTCCGCATGCGCTGCCGGCACGACTGCCATCAGCGCCGCAGCCAAACCGCCAATGGCGATCGCCCTCGATCCAAAACCTTTGCGCGTCATGGAAAACTCTCCCTGGTTTGAAATCCGGCCGGCTCGAAGCCTGCTGACCGATATATCCGTATGAATATAACAAGGGAAGGCCCGGCGCCTCATGAAAGCGTCTGTACGACACCAATTGTTCTGGTAAGACCGGGAAAAGAAACCTTGGAAAGGAAACTCCGGTGAAGATCAGCGCCCGCAACGTCCTCAAGGGAACGATCGCCGAGATCGTCAAGGGAGCCACCACCTCGCATGTCAGGATCGACATTGGCGGCGGCGCCATCGTCACCGCCTCGATCACCAACGAGGCCGTCGCCGATCTCAAGCTCGAAAAGGGCAAGCAGGCCTATGCCGTGGTCAAAGCCTCGGACGTGATGGTCGGCATGGACTGAAATTTGCGGCCTTAGACCGCGATCGGCGCCTTGATTGACGCGTCGGCGACGTAGTTTTCCAGCCGGAAATCCTCGAAGCGGAAGGCGAAGAGGTCCTTCACCTCCGGATTGATCCACATCGTCGGCAGCGTCCTCGGCGTGCGCCGCAGCTGCTCGCGTGCTTGCTCGAAATGGTTCGAGTAGAGGTGCGCATCGCCAAGTGTGTGGACGAAATCGCCGGGTTTCAGCCCTGTCACCTGCGCCACCATCAAGGTCAGCAGGGCATAGGACGCGATGTTGAACGGCACGCCAAGGAAGATATCGGCGGAACGCTGGTAGAGTTGGCAGGAAAGCCGCCCTTGCGAAACATAGAACTGGAACAGGCAGTGGCAGGGCGGCAGCGCCATCGCTTCCACCTCGGCTGGGTTCCATGCCGAAACAATCAGCCGCCGCGATTGAGGATTTCTGCGTATCTCCTTGAGAAGATTCGCGATCTGGTCGATCGAGCCGCCATGGCCGTCCGGCCAGGAACGCCACTGCTTGCCGTAGACCGGGCCGAGATCGCCATTCTCGTCGGCCCATTCGTCCCAGATCGAGACGCCATGGTCGGTGAGATATTTGATGTTGGTGTCGCCGGCCAGGAACCACAGAAGCTCATGGATGATCGACTTGAGATGCAGCTTCTTGGTTGTGGTGACGGGAAAGCCGCGCGCCAGGTCGAAACGCATCTGGTAGCCGAAGACGGAGCGCGTTCCGGTGCCGGTGCGGTCGCCGCGGTCGGCGCCGTTGTCCAGCACGTGCTGCAGGAGGTCGAGATACTGGCGCATCGGTTCCGGCTCGATTCGGTTGTCCAGCCATCATAACTGACAGACGGGCGATCGAACACCACAAAGCAGCGCGCAAGCCATGCCCGAAGCCAGTCAGTCCCCAACAACATCACCGGCTGGCGCATGGACCGCGCCAGCCCGGCGAATTGAAGCGCGGCCGTCAGAGGGAGCCGAGCTTACCCAGGTCCTTGGCAACCAGGTAGTAGAAGGTAACCCGGTTCTTGGTATTGTCGGCGGCCATCGCCTTGCAGACCTTCTCGATCGAAGCGTCGGCCTTGCTGTCGTCCGATATGCCGAGCTTCTTGGCAACCCAGCCAGCCTTGACGCGCTCCAGTTCCTTCGGATCGGTGCAAGACACCAGCGAGGAATCGCGGTTCCGAAGCGCAATGCCAAGATGCTTCACGATTTTGTCGACCACGTCGGCACTCGCCGAGGCATCGTATTTCTTCACGTCTGCAAGATAGTCGGCCATCAAAATTCCCCTCGTCGGCGCCACGGATCCGATCGATGAGGGCTGTGGCGCTGCTGCAACTTGTGCGCTATGTCGATAACTCCTCACCGTGGCAAAGCTTCGGTTGAGACCGCGCTCAAGTCAACCCTTCGGACTTGCGGTTTTGACACGGGGACAAAGTGCCATTGCGTCCTTTCATTTCCTGCGATCGCCCCCTATATTCGGTTTGTCGGCTTGACCGACTATGGCGATAAATGGGCGATGAAATAAGCCGTTCGGACCCGGGGGCGGTACCCGGCGCCTCCACCAAAAGCCGCTGTTGACGACAGAGCGGTTTTTGCTGGGGGCGAAATAGGATCGACGAAGGTGTAAAGATCGTACTTTTGCCCGGCATGGTACCACCGTCATCGGGCTAAACCTGTAGTTGCAAATGACAACTATGCGGAAGCACGTCTCGCCGCGTAAGCGGTGCGATAGCTTCAAATCAAGCCCTAGAGGTTCGCACTTCTAGGCGGGGTTCGGAGGTACCTGGCAACAGAAACCTCCACTTCTCCCCTCCTCCGATATCCAGCATGCGCGACGGCAGTTCCGCCGCGAACGCGCCCTGCCGCGTGCTCCCTCGCCATGGACAAAACATGCAAAACGATTCCGATCGATTCTTCGTGCTGACCGGCGGTCCCGGATCCGGCAAGACCACCCTGATCGAAGCCCTGCGCCACGCAGGCTTTGCCGCCTCGGTGGAAGCCGGCCGCGGCATTATCCGCGACCAGTCCGCCATTGGCGGACCCGCTTTGCCTTGGCACGATCGCGCCCTGTACGCCGAGTTGATGCTGTCATGGGAGATGCGCTCGTATCAAATTGCGCAAGAACAGACCGGGCGTCCTGTTTTTTTCGATCGCGGCGTTCCGGACACGCTCGGCTATCTCAGGCTGAGCGGCCTGCCGATACCCGAACACGCCCACGCTGCCGCAGAGCGCTTCCGCTATCATCGGCGCGTCTTCGTCGCCCCGCTTTGGCCGGAGATCTTCGCGCAGGACAAAGAGCGCAAGCAGACGCTCGACGAGGCCGAGCGCACCCACCATGCGCTGGTCGGCGTCTACACGGAACTGGGCTATGAGATGGTTCCGTTGCCGCTGGCCCCCGTCGAGGCGCGGCTGCGCTTCGTGCTGGCGCAAACCGGGCTGTAGCCTTGAAGTCGGACGCAATCGAGCGGGATGCACGATTCAATTCGAATGCATCCCGCTCTGGGGTCTATACCAGTCCCTGGCCGATCTCATCGGTTGCACTGGCGAAGGTCTCGCCGGGCAAGAGCATCTCATTATGGGCTCTGCCCGTCCGGATCATCGGAAGGCAATTGGCGAGTTCGGCAACACGGCAGTCGAAGAGCACCGGCCGGTTTACATCGATCATTTCCTGAATCGCGTCATCGAGGTCGGCCGGCTTCTCACAACGTATGCCGACCGCACCGAACGCTTCAGCCAGTTTGACGAAATCGGGCAAAGTTTCGGAATAGGAATGCGCAAGCCGGTTTCCGTGAAGCATTTGCTGCCACTGGCGAACCATGCCCATGTAAGAGTTGTTCAAGATGAATATCTTGATAGGCGCATTGTACTGAACCGCCGCCGACATCTCTTTCATCGTCATCTGGACAGATGCGTCGCCGGCAATATCGATGACGAGGCTTTCCGGGTGCGCGATCTGCACGCCCAATGCCGCCGGCAAGCCATAGCCCATCGTACCAAGGCCGCCCGACGTCATCCAGCGACGCGGCTTTTCGAAACCGTAGAACTGGGCCGCCCACATCTGATGCTGGCCAACTTCGGTCGTAATGTAGGTGTCGCGATCCTTCGTCAGCGCGTAGAGACGCTCGACCGCATATTGCGGCATGATCACCTCGTTGCTCATCTCGTAAGAGAAGGAGTTGCGCCCGCGCCAGCGCGCGATCTTTTTCCACCATTCGTCGAGGCGCCTTCTGTCAGGGTTTTGCGGCAGCGCACGCCATGAGCGAACCAGGCTGTCCACCACCTTGCCGGCATCGCCCTGGATGCCGACGTCGGCACGGACGGTCTTGTTGATCGAGGAGGGATCGATATCGACATGGATCTTCCTTGAGCTCGGTGAAAAAGCCTCCACGCGCGAAGTCACGCGATCGTCAAAGCGGGCGCCGATGCAGAGCATAACGTCGCACTCATGCATGGCCATGTTCGCCTCGTACGATCCGTGCAGGCCGACCATTTTCAGCCAGTTCTTGCCGGATGCCGGATATGCGCCAAGCCCCATGAGGGTCGAAGTGATCGGGAAATCAGTCAGTTCGACAAGCTCCCGCAGCAGTCTCGATGCCTCCATGCCGGAATTGACGATGCCACCGCCGGTATAAATGACTGGACGACGGGCATTGGCCATCAACTCTATCGCCTTGCCGATCTCGTTGATGTCGCTCTCCACCGTCGGCCGACAGCTCTTCAGTGCAGCAGCATCCGAGGGCGGCGTGTACACGCCGGTGGCAAACAGGACGTCCTTTGGCATGTCGACGAGGACAGGTCCCGGTCGTCCGGACTTGGCGATGTGAAAAGCCCTGTGGATCGTTGACGCCAGTTCGTTGACGTCCTTGACCAACGAATTGTGCTTGGTGCAGGGCCACGTAATACCGACCGTGTCGCATTCCTGAAAGGCATCGGAGCCGATCAGCGTTGTCGGCACCTGTCCTGTCAGGCAGACGATCGGCACCGAATCCATAAGCGCATCCTGCAGTGGCGTTACCGCATTTGTCGTGCCTGGACCGGATGTGACGAGCATGACGCCGACCTTGCCCGTAGACCGTGCATAGCCTTCGGCGGCATGGCCCGCACCTTGCTCATGGCGCACGAGGATATGCTTGATGTCATCCTGTTGGAATATCTCGTCGTAGATCGGCAGCAAGGCGGCGCCAGGATAGCCGAAGACATGCTCTACGCCATTGTCTCTGAGTGCGTGGAGAACGATCTCCGCGCCTGTCATGCGCTTGCTCGCGGTTTGAATAGGGTTCTCGCCCGTCATGGTTCTGATCCGTGGTGTATTGCGTGATGAGGATGATTGACGGGGCATCGCCCGGATTTCGGGCATAAAAAAAGGCCCCGTCAGGAGCCTGTTTACCGCGCATGGGTGGCTATCGCCGGATGGTTACACCATCCTGCCCATGCGCTTTCCTACCACCACGAGAGCCGTTGCGATCATCATGACCATCGCTGCTACAGCCGAAACCGGGCGTCGTCAACGCCTTTCGGACGGAACTGTCCGCGCCCAATGGCAAAGAGGCCGGCATGAGCCGGCCCCTTCGTTCTCATCGAAAGTCTACTACTCGGCCGGCGCCTCGACGGCCTCGCGAGAGCGGCCGAGCGTGACCTTGGCCAGCGTGAAGGAAATCACCGCGCAGAGCGTGATGCCGGCCACCATCGGCAGCGGCGTACCGTCGAAGAACACGCCGGCAACACCCATGGCCAGTGCGCCGATGGCGAAATGCAGCGTGCCCATCAGCGCTGACGCCGTGCCGGCAATCTCGCCATGCTCTTCCATGGCCAGCACCGACGTGGTCGGAATGACCAGACCAAGGA
>NZ_RZRP01000421.1:0-5429 GCF_003997795.1 Mesorhizobium sp. M7A.F.Ca.US.005.03.2.1
GCCTTCTCCATCCTGTTGCAGACCATCCGCGAAGCGGCGAGGCAAAGCAGTTGATGCGGCTCAGACTGGCGATCAGATCTCCCGCGAAGGCGTGAAGCGAACGCTTGCGGACCGCATGTGCCCGGGCGCCAGTACGATACAGCCGGCCTCGATGCCCGTGTCAGCCCTGCGGTTGAAGGCATCGGTGATGTTGCTGACCGGTTCGGCGCAAAAGAACGGCTCGCCGGGCGGCGTGTAGAGGACAAGGAAATCGAGTGGCGCCTCGGCCTCGATGTCCAGTTGCCGTCCATGCTCCGGCCAGGAGATCCGGGCGCGGCGCGACCATCCGGTGAAGACCGTGTCGAAGTCCGTCTCCGACACGTCGAAGCCCGTGGTCGGGTTGGAGCCTGCAGGCGGCAGGACGTGCCGGGTGGGCAGGATTTCCGCGTCGGTCTCCCACATGCCGGACACCCGCGCCTGGACATGCGTCCACGGTGTCGATGGGAAATAGGGATGCAGGCCGAGCCCGGCCGGCATCGGCGCGTCCGACAGGTTGCGCAGCGAGATGGCGGTGATCAGGCTGCCATCGACCAGCGAGATCTCTTGCCTTGCCTCATAGCTCCACGGCCAGGAATCGGCGGCATGGCGATAGGATAGGACGGTGGCGCTGGCTTCGTGCCGCACGACGGTCCATGGCCGACGCCAGCCATGGCCATGCTCATGATGTGGATCGTCCGGGCTGGTCGGCAGTTCGACGGTGCGGCCTGCGAATGCGAAGCGGCCGTGCCTTATGCGATTGGAATAGGGAACCAGCGGGAAGCAGGCCATGGCGCCGGCATCGCGGCCGTCGATCGCCGCCTGATCCGCAGGGCGCAGCCAATCCACGACGGATCCGTTTTGCCGCCAGCGATACGACGCCAGCGCGCCGCCGGCGGCCGGCGCGATCTCCACGGTCGCAATGCCGTCGCTGATCGAGATCAGCCCTTGGTGCTGCTCGGCAACGGCAGCGGAATTCTTTGTCATCGGCACTCCCCCATCCCTTGACTCCAATCGCAATGCCGATAAGACATATCATATGAATAGTATGAAGAATAACAAATCTTTCAGTATGGCGCGTACGTCGAGAGTCGCGGTGGCGGTTTCCAGCGGCTCCACCGCTCTGCATGCGACCGTCGTCGAGCAAATCGGATTGCGCATCGTTCAAGGCGATTTCCTACCCGGCGAGGCACTGCCCAATGCCGACGATTCAAGCGAGATGCTGGGGGTCAGCCGCACGGTGCTGCGCGAGGCGATCAAGGTGTTGGCGGGCAAGGGGCTGGTCGAATCGCGGCCGAAGACCGGCACAAGGGTGCGTCCTCGTGCCGACTGGAATTTCCTCGACCCGGACGTCCTGTCATGGCGCTATGCCAGCGGTGTCAGCGCCGACGATGTCCGGGCGCTGTTCGAATTGCGCAGGGCCATCGAGCCGATGTCGGCAGCGCTTGCGGCCCAGCGCGCCACGCCAGCGCAGATCGCCGAGATCAATGCAGCTCTGGTCGAAATGGAGGCGGTGGTCGACGACGGCGACCGCTTCGCCAAGCCTGACCTTTTGTTCCACCAGACCATACTGCGCATGACCGGCAATGAGCTGATCGGCTCGCTGGCGGCACTGGTCGAAACCGCATTGGTGACGAGCTTTCGTCTTTCCAACGACAATCCGGAAGGGCAGCGCCCCTCATTGCCGCTGCACCGGGAAGTCGCCGAAAAGATCGCCGCCGGCGACGCGACCGGCGCACAAAAGGCGCTGCTGGTCCTCATCGACAATGCTGAGGAGGACGTGCGCCGCAGTGTCGAGAACCGCAACAAGCGCCGCCAGAATCGGGAGCTGGCATCGTGAGCGAGAACAAACGCAAGCTACGGTCCGAGGCCTGGTTCGGCGGTGAGGGCAAGAACGCCTTCATGCACCGCAGCTGGATGAAGAACCAGGGCATTCCCGCCGACGCTTTCGACGGCCGCCCGGTGATCGGCATCTGCAACCCCTGGTCGGAATTGACCCCGTGCAATGCCCACCTGCGGGCGCTGGCCGATCACGTCAAGCGCGGCGTCTATGAAGCCGGCGGCCTGCCGCTCGAATTTCCGGTGATGTCGCTGGGCGAGAGCAACATGCGCCCCACCGCCATGCTGTTTCGCAACCTGGTCAGCATGGATGTCGAGGAGTCCATCCGCGGCAATCCGATCGATGGCGTCATCCTGCTGGTCGGTTGCGACAAGACCACACCGGCGCTGCTGATGGGCGCCGCATCGTGCAACCTGCCGACCATCGCCGTTTCCGGCGGGCCGATGCTCAACGGCAAGTTCCGCGGACACGATATCGGCTCGGGCACCCATGTCTGGAAATTCGCCGAGGAGGTTAAAGCCGGCCGCATGCCGGTTGCCGACTTTCTCGCCGCCGAGCAGGGCCAAAGCCGATCGGCGGGCAGCTGCATGACGATGGGCACAGCCTCGACCATGGCCAGCATGGTCGAAGCGCTCGGCATCGGCATGCCGGACAACGCCGCGATCCCGGCGGTGGATTCGCGCCGTGGCGTGCTCGCCCAGATGGCCGGACGCCAGATCGTCGATCTGGTGCGCAGGGACGTGACGATCGCGGAGATCCTCACCAGGCAAGCGTTCGAGAACGCCATTCGCGTCAACGGCGCGATCGGTGGCTCGACCAATGCGGTGCTGCATCTGATCGCCATCGCCAACCGGATCGGTGTCGATCTCAGCCTCGAAGACTGGGACCGCCTAGGTCGTGACGTTCCAACCATTGTCGATTTGATGCCGTCGGGCCGGTTCCTGATGGAAGATTTCTACTACGCCGGGGGGCTAGCTGCGGTCATGGCGTCGCTTGATGAAGTGGGGCTTCTTCATCGCGACGCCATGACCGTCAGCGCCAAGACCATCGGTGAATTGATCGACGGCGCGCCCAACTACAACAGCGAAGTGATCCGCCCAATGAGCGAGCCGCTGACCAAGGAAGGGGGCATCTCCATCCTGCGCGGCAATCTGGCGCCTGACGGCGCGGTCATCAAGCCGTCCGCGGCAACGCCCGAGCTGATGCAGCATCGCGGCAAGGCGGTGGTGTTCGAAAACATCGAGCATTACTACGCCCGCATCGACGATCCGGAGTTGGACATCGACGCCACCTCGGTGATGGTGCTGAAGAACTGCGGGCCGCGCGGTTATCCCGGAATGGCCGAGGTCGGCAACATGCCGCTGCCGGCCAAACTGCTCAAGCTAGGCATCTCCGACATGGTGCGCATTTCGGACGCGCGCATGAGCGGCACCGCCTACGGCACCGTGGTTCTGCATGTGGCGCCGGAAGCAGCCGCAGGCGGCGCGCTGGCGCTGGTGCGCGACGGCGACCTCATCGAGCTCGACGTCGCCGGCCGCCGGTTGGAACTTTTGGTGTCGGAAGAGGAGCTCGCCATCCGCCGGCGTGACTGGAAGCCGCCGGCGTCGCCGGAGGGCGGCTACCAGAGCCTTTATGTCGAGCGCGTGCTGCAGGCCGACAAGGGCTGCGATTTCGACTTTCTCGTCGGCCGGCGCGATGCCGGCATTCCTCGGCATTCGCACTAGAGAGGCGCGCGATGACGGATGAAATCGGCTACGCGATCTATCCAAGCCTCAAGGGCCGCAGCGTCTTCATAACAGGCGGCGGCAGCGGCATCGGCGAAAGCCTGGTGCGCCATTTCTGCGCCCAGGGCAGCCGCGTCGCCTTCGTCGACATGGCCGAAGAACCATCCCAACGTCTGGTCGACGCGATTGCGGCCGACGGACATGCCGCGCCGCTGTTCATTCCATGCGACCTGCGCAACGTCGAAGAGTTGCAGGCGGCAACCGTGCAGGCAATGCAGCACAATGGCCCCATCCAGGCGCTGTGCAACAATGCCGGCAATGACGACCGCCACCAGACCAAGGATGTGACGGTTGCCTATTGGGACGACCGCATGGCGGTCAATCTGCGCCACCAGTTTTTCGCGGCGCAGGCAGTGCGTCCGCAGATGAGCGCGCAGGGCGGCGGCTCGATCATCAACTTCGGCTCCATCACCTGGATGGTCGGCGATCCGGATTGCCCAGCCTATGTCACCGCGAAAGCGGCTGTTTACGGCATGACGCGGGCGCTGGCCCGCGAGCTTGGCCCTGAGCGCATCCGCGTCAACTGCATGGTGCCGGGCTGGGTGATGACCGAGCGCCAGATTCGCCTGTGGCTGGACCCGGCCGGCGAACGCCAGATCGCGGAAAGGCAGTGCCTGCCCGACCGGCTGCAACCCTCCGATATCGCGCGCATGGCGCTGTTCCTCGCCGCCGACGACAGCCGCATGTGCACAAGCCAGCAGTTCATCGTCGATGCGGGCTGGGTGTGACCCGTACGGCTTCAAAGGAAGAAGGTTAGTTCATGCGTCTTGTTCAGTTCAGAATGGCCGACGGCAGCAGAGGGGTTGGCCGTGTCTGCGATGACGGCAATCATCTGCACCCTCTCGAGAAGACCAGCAGCGTGCTGGAGCTGGCCGAAGCGGCAATTGCCCAGGGCACGTCGATCGCAGCGCTGGTCGAGAAGCGGACCGGCACAGCGAAAATCGACTACGACCAACTGTTGCGCGATGGGCAGGTGCTCGCTCCGGTCGACCATCCCGAACCGGCGCGCTTCCTGGTCACCGGCACCGGCCTCACCCACACCGGAAGTGCCGCCGCGCGCAACCAGATGCATGTTCTGACCCATGGCGAAGGTGCCGACGAATCCGATTCCTTGAAAATCTTCCGCATGGGACTGGAGGGCGGCAAGCCTGGCGCCGGCAAGATCGGGATTCAGCCAGAGTGGTTCTTCAAGGGCGTCGGCACCTGCGTTGTCCCGCCCGGCGCGCCGCTGCCGATGCCGGCATTCGCGAAAGCCGGTGCAGAGGAAGCCGAGATCGTCGGGCTTTATGTCAATGGACCCGATGGCCATCCCTATCGCATCGGCTATGCGCTCGGAAACGAATATTCCGACCACGTGACGGAGGGCGAGAACTACCTTTATCTCGCCCATTCCAAGCTGCGCTCCTGCTCGATCGGTCCGGAACTGCTGATCGGTGACCTGCCCGAAGAAGTGCGCGGCCATTCGCGCATCCTGCGCGACGGCACTGTTATCTGGGAGCAGGAGTTCCTGTCGGGTGAAGCGCACATGTCGCACTCGATCGCCAATCTCGAACACTTCCATTTCCGCTACCCGATGCACCGCAGGGCGGGCGACCTGCACGCCTATTTCTTCGGCGCGGCGGTGATGAGCTACGCCTCCGGCGTCAAGACGGCTTCCGGCGACGAGTATGAAATCCAGGCACAGACGTTCGGCAAGCCACTGCGCAACCGGATGGTGTCGGTGCCGGACGAGGGACTGGTCGCTGTTACCCAGCTGTGACGGCGCAGGCCCGAAAATTACGGTCCACCAG
>NZ_RZRP01000422.1:0-5421 GCF_003997795.1 Mesorhizobium sp. M7A.F.Ca.US.005.03.2.1
CGTCGATATGAAGGTCGATGAGTTCACCGAAAGTTTTCAGGCGCGCTATACGGGACTTGGTCGGCGTCTCACCACGATCGACTTGGCGCTCGACTTCGGTTGCCCAGCGCCGTGCGTCGTCTCGGCGCAGGAAGGTCTCGCTGACGTAGCGACCCTTGCGACGGACTTGGACACGCCAGGAACCGGACGAGAGTTTTGTGTAGGTGGCCATTTTTTGTGTGCGCTCTGTGTGCACTGAGAGATCGAAACGTGGCGAAAAGGGTCGTATTCTGGCGTAAATTCGTGTGCACTCGGCAGGTTTTAACGATTTGATGTTAAAGAAAAAATGCTGAAAAATCAAGAGCATAGACTGGCTATTGCACCCATGATGGACTGGACGGACCGGCATTGCCGGTTCTTCCACCGCCAGCTGTCGAGCCATGCGCTGCTTTACACCGAGATGGTGGTGGCCGACGCCGTCATCCATGGCGCACGCGAGCGGCTGCTCGGCTTCGATGCGTCAGAACATCCGGTCGCGCTGCAGCTCGGCGGCTCGGATCGCGAAAAACTTGCCGAGGCGGCGCGCATCGGCGAGGCCTTTGGCTATGACGAGATCAACCTCAATGTCGGCTGTCCGTCAGACCGCGTCCAGTCGGGCACGTTCGGCGCCTGCCTGATGAAGGTGCCGGACCTCGTTGCCGGCTGTGTCGCGGCGATGAAGGCGGCGGTGACAATTCCCGTGACCGTCAAATGCCGCATCGGCGTCGACGAGCAGGATCCGGAGCCGGCCCTCGATGCGTTGGCGGATGGAGTTTTCGACGCCGGCGCCGACGCATTGTGGGTGCATGCACGCAAGGCGTGGCTGGAAGGGCTGAGCCCCAAGGAAAACCGTGACATCCCGCCGCTCGACTACAACAGGGTCTATCGGCTGAAGGCTAGAAAACCTAACGAATTCATTGGCATCAATGGCGGCATTCAGACGATCAAAGAGGCGTTGGCGCATCTCGGCCATGTCGACGGCGCCATGCTTGGCCGCGCCGCCTACCACACGCCCGGCATTCTGGCTGGCGTCGATGCCGCTTTCTACGGCGTCCAGTCCGAGCCCTTCGATTTCGCCGCGCTGATCGATACGATGGCGGACTATGCGGCACGTCATATCGAGCTGGGTGGGCGGCTTGGACATGTCACCCGCCACATGGTCGGACTGTTCCATGGCTTGCCCGGCGCGCGCCGCTACCGGCAGATCCTGTCCACCGACGCGACAAAACCCGGCGCCGGCCCGGACGTGCTGAAGGCGGCTTTCGCGGCCGTCGAACTCGGCGGAGCGGCAGCCGAAGCGGCTTGAGATTCCGGGATCAGTCCCTGAGGATCATGCGGTCGCCGCGCACGTCAAAACCCGACAATGAACCGATGAAGTTCATGCCGAGCAGGCTCTGGCTGAGCATGCCGGGTGCGGCGATCATCACCGACATATCCCTGCGCGTGATGCCGCCGATCGCAATCTGATCGGTTTTCACGGCCGCGGCGCGTGCCATGCCGTTGGCGGTCGAAACCGGTATGGTGTAGTTGAGCGCCGCTGGATTGAATCCGGCGGCTTGTGCGTCTTCGGACGTCAGCACGGTGCTGGTCGCGCCGGTATCCACCACGGCCCGGACCGGGTTGCCGTTGACCAGGATGCGCGCTTCGAAATGGCCGTTGTCCGCCTTGTCGAGCGTTACGGTGGCGTGACCGTCTTCGATACCCAGGGCCAGCGGACTGCCGGGAACAAGGCCCGCGGTCACCCGGCTGGCGACATCCTGCAGCTCATAGCGGTACTGATAGCCGGCGATCAGCGCGAGCGCGATGGCCGCCCAGGCGCCTAAGTTGCGGGCCATGGCGCCCAGGGGTCGGCCCGAGCGAAGCAGGCCGGCGCCGATAAGGGCGCCAAAGGCGCCGAGCCAGATCAGCCGGCTGAAATCGTTGTTCTCCACGCCGAGGGTGCTGCCGGCGGAATCGTTGAGCATGAGCAGGACTGCTCCCACCCCGATCGCGGCCATCAATATCCAGAACAACCGGCTCATCCGCACCTCACGACAGCGCGTCGCGTTCGCGCGCCATGCGGGTGCGGCGCGTTTCCCGGCGCGGCCGGCGCTCGACCGTTTCCAGCCGGGCCGGCAATTCAGCCATGACGCTGCGGCGCGTTTCCGGCGTCATCCCGATCCAGGCGCCGATTTCCTCGCGCGTGCGGCCGCACCCGAAACAGAAGCCGGTTTTCATGTCGATCGAACAGACCAGGATGCACGGGGATTCGATGGCCGTCATGACTTTCTCTTGGGCTTCCATCCGCAATCCCTTGTTCCACCTCCACATGGTGCAACGGCAAAGCCAATGCAAGCCCTCGCGATTGCGCCCTTCGGGGCCGGCTTTGCGGCAAATGCAGGCCCATCATCCCAGAGGTTGTGCCAACCCCGCAAGGCGGCTATGCCGCTTACCAAATCCAGGGAATGATCGATAACAAGATGACCAGCGCACTGCCTTTCGACGATTTTCGCAACCTGTTGGCCAATCTGCCGGCGGCCGACACGGCAGCCGAGACCCGCGTGCGCACGCTGTTTGCCAAGGCCGAACCGGGCAATTCGCTTGGCCGCATCGAGGACATCGCCGCCTGGCTGGCCGCCTGGAGCGGGCGGGCTCCGCCCGCGGTGACAAGACCGCTGATGGCGGTCTTTGCCGGCAATCACGGCGTCACGCGCCACGGCATTTCGCCACGGCCGGTGGCGGCGACCGCCAACGCGGTCGAACTTTGCGCCGCCGGAGGTGCCGCGATCAACCAGATCTGCATTGCCTACGATCTCGGGCTTAAGGTTTTCGATCTTGCCCTGCACATCCCGACCGCCGACATCACCGAAGAGGCCGCGCTTGACGAGCGTGGCTGTGCCGCCACCATGGCCTTCGGCATGGAAGCGATCGCCGGCGGCACCGATCTTTTGTGTCTCGGCGATCTCGGCGTCGGCAACTCCACCGTCGCCGCCACCCTGTTTGCGGCGCTGTTCGGGGGCGGGGGCGCCGACTGGGCCGGCCCGGGGTCAGGCGCCGATACGGCGATGCAGGCACGCAAGGCGGACGTGGTCGATGCGGCGCTGGCTTTTCATGGCGGCCATCTCGGCGACCCGCTCGAGGCGCTGCGCCGGGTCGGCGGTCGGGAATTCGCGGCGATCGCCGGTGCCATTCTGGCCGCGCGGATGCAGAAGATCCCGGTGCTGCTCGACGGATTGGCGGCGACGGCAGCCGCAGCGGTACTGCATGGCGTCAATCCCGCCGCGCTCGACCATTGCCTGCTGGCCAGCCTGTCGCCGGAACCCGCGCATGCACGCGCCGCCCAACGGCTCGGCTTGCGCCCGTTGCTTGATCTGGGCATCAGCCATGGCGAAGGGGCAGGGGCCGCCCTTGCCGCGGGTCTGGTCAAGGCCGCCGCGCTGACCAGTTCGGGCATGGCTGCGGCGGTACGCGGTTAGGGCTTGAGGTATTACCGCCGTCGAGCCGCCACCGCTGCTGTCGGCAGTGCTGGCAATTCCTCCATCACCCGGCTCAGCGGGAAGATGGCGATCGCCTCGGTGCCTTCGCGCAGCTTGGAATGAAGTTCGAACTCGCCGCCATGCATTGCGAGCAGCCCTTGCACGATCGGCAGGCCAAGCCCGGTGCCTTGCTCGGCGCTCTTGATGGCGATGGAGCCCTGGCCGAAGGCGGAAAGCACGATCGGGATCTCGTCTTCCGGTATGCCCGGGCCATTGTCCTTGATCGAAATGTATTGTCCGCCGCCCGCCGTCCAACCGACACGGACACGGATTTCGCCGCCGGTGGCGGTGAATTTTATCGCGTTCGACAGAAGGTTGAGCGTGATCTGCCGCACGGCCCGTTCATCGGCGAACAGCCGAGGCAGCTCGTGCTCGAAATCCTGGACGACACGGATATCCTTGTTGCGCGCCCTCAACTCCATCATGTGACAGCAGTCCTCGACGATACCAAGCAGCATCACCGGCTCTTCATTGAGCTGGTAGCGGCCGGCCTCGATGCGTGACAGGTCGAGAATCTCGTTGATCAGGTCGAGCAGATGCTGGCCGGATTCGTGCACGTCATGGGCGTAGTCACGATAGGTGGGATTGCTCATCGGTCCCAGCACCTCGTTCGACATCACCTCGGAAAAACCGAGAATGGCGTTGAGCGGCGTGCGCAATTCGTGGCTCATCGAGGCGAGGAACCGCGATTTCGCCAGATTGGCGTCCTCGGCCCGCCGCCGCGCTTCGTCCGACATCGATTTCGCCGTCTCCAGTTCGGCGATCAGCGCATCCTTTTCGGAGCGGAACGACAGCATCATCAGGGACGAGTGGTTGAGATGACGGGCCACATAGGCGAAGAACGGCAGCGACACGACCAGCAGCGCGGCCATGATCGCCTCGACCGGCATCCATAGCTTGGCGCCGGCATAGGCGTAGAGCGCCACGGGAACGGCAAAGGTCGCCAGCAGCGCGCCCCGCAGAGACGAGGTCATCACCGCGGTCGCCGCCATGGCGAACAACAGCACCACGGCCTTGACGATGTGGAACGGATCGACCTCGCAGACGCTGCAGCCAAGCCACACGAACCAAGCCCAGCCGAGACCGCACAGGAAATGGCCGATCAGGAATTCCCGCCGTGCTTGCAAAGGGTTGAGCTCGGAAGCTTCAGTGCGCTCGATGCGCCGCGCCATGAAGGCAACGATAGTGTAGCAGGTTAGCGTGAACAGCGCCCAAAGCCCGATCTCATTGCCGATTCCGGCCAGCCGGCCACCCGCGGCAATCGCCAGCACGAGAAGCGGGATGGCGATGGCGCCGCTTGTCATCGCTCGGGCATGCAGCTTCAGCAGTTCGCGATCGAAATCGGGATTGCCGGCCTGCTGCGAAAGACGGTCACGCGTCTTGCGCACCGCGCGCGCGACATCGCTGTTGCGATGGCGTTTCCTGCGGTCCACAATGAACTTGTCCGCTGTGTTCGAGCGTTGCAAGGGCATCAAAACTTCAATTTATGCGAGCAGCGGTTTCCAAGTGTTAAGCTACGTTCGAATGATTAACCAACCGTTTGCCATATGAGCCGTTCATGGTCGCCGAGGCCGCGCCGGCGATACGTTGCGCGCCCCAGAAGCCTGTGGCGCCGGCTGGTGGATTACGGGCTTGCCGTCATCATCCTCGGACTGCTGATCCTGCTGGCGGCCCGCCTCGACCGGGTGGAGACACGCAAGACGCAAGGCGTGGCAATCATCAACGACGGCGATTCGATCACGCTTGGCACCGAGCGTATCCGCATGCGCGGCATCGATGCTCCGGAATATACGCAGACCTGCCGCAAGAACGGCGCGGACTATTCCTGCGGCACGCTTGCGCGTCAGTCGCTCGTTCGCCTGATCGCCGGCAAGCCCGTCTCTTGTAC
>NZ_RZRP01000423.1:0-5413 GCF_003997795.1 Mesorhizobium sp. M7A.F.Ca.US.005.03.2.1
CGCTCGACATGGGCAACACCGACAAGCTCGCCGATTTCCGCCAGGACGCGCTGCGCCTCGGCATCGAGGTTCTCGCGCCGTCGGTGACATCGAGCTTTCGCCCCTTCGAGGTCGGCGAGAACCGCATCTACTATTCGCTGGCAGCGCTCAAGGGCGTCGGCGACGCGGCGGTCGAGCACATCGTTGCCCAGCGTGGCGAAAAGCCGTTCAAGAACCTCGCCGATTTCTGCGAGCGGGTCGATCCCAAGATCGTCGGCAAGCGCGTCTTCGAAAGCCTGATCATGGCCGGCGCGCTCGACTGCTTCGGCCACGACCGCGCGTCGATGATGGCGGGCGTGGAGCGCATGATGGGGCTGGCGTCGCTGGCGCAGCAGAACGCGGTTTCCGGACAGCACGACATCTTCGGCGCCTCGCTCGGCGCCCAGTCGCAGGCACTCAATCTGCCGGCGACAGAGCCGTGGCTCGCCGCCGACCGGCTGCCCCGTGAATTCCAGGTGGTCGGCTTTTACCTCTCGGCCCACCCGCTCGACGAGTACAAGGCGGCCCTGCAGAAGATGCGGGTGCAAACGTGGGCCGAGTTCTCGGCGGCCGTCAAACGCGGTGCCGCCGCCGGCCGCCTGGCCGGCACGGTGACATCCAAGCAGGAACGCAAGACGCGCACCGGCAACAAGATGGGCGTCATCGCCTTTTCGGATACGTCAGGCCAGTACGAAGCCGTGCTGTTTTCGGAAGGACTGGCACAGTATCGCGACCTGCTCGAGGCCGGCCGCTCCGTCGTCATCACCGTTGCGGCCGAGGACAGGCCGGAAGGCGTCAATCTGCGCATCAACTCGGTGCAGTCGCTGGAGGATGAGGCAAGTCGCATCCAGAAGGCGCTGCGTATCTTCGTGCGCAACGCCACGCCGATCAACACGCTGGCCGGCCAACTGACCGTCAGGGGCGAAGGCCAGGTCAGTTTCGTGCTGATCAAGGAAGAAGGCGAGGGGGAAATCGAGATAGAGCTGCCGAACCGCTACCGTATCTCGCCGCAGATCGCCTCGGCGATGCGCGCGGTGCCGGGCGTGGTCGAAGTGGAATTGGTGTGACCCCCGCTCTTTTCGGGGCGCGGCAATCAGCCGGGCGGTCGCTGCGGCCAACGCCGGCGCAGTCAGCATGAAGCCGGCGCAGAGGAATGGGTCGCAGGCGGTTTCGGTCTTGGCGCGGCTGCGTGACCGGTTGCGCAGGCTTTATCATGGGCGCACGCCGGCCGCTTTCCGGTTCCAACTGGTGGCCGTCGTCATCGACCTCGCCATCATCGCCTTCTTCATCGCGACGCCGGTTCTCCAGGACAAGCCGTCATTCCTCTGGCTCGACTATTCGGCGGCCGCGCTGGTTGCCGCGGACCTCGCTGCCCGCCTGCTTGCCTCCAAGAACATGCTGCGGCTGATGAAGCAGCCGACGTCGTGGGTCGATGTCTTCATCCTCTTGACGCTGCTGATGCCAACGGCGTTCGCCAATCTCGCCTTCCTGCGCATCCTGCGGCTGTGGTCGCTGTCACGCAGCGGTTCGCTCTGGCGGCATTTCGAGATGCGAGGACTGCGGCCGTGGCGAGAGGCCAGCCACGCGGTCATCAACCTTTTGACCTTCCTGTTCGTCATCACCGGCTTCGTCTACACGTTCTTCTTTCGCACTGGCGCTGGCCTGGAAAACTATATCGACGCGCTTTATTTCACTGTCGCCACGGTGACGACGACCGGCTTCGGCGACATCGTGCTGCCGGGCATGGCCGGCAAGCTGACGGCAATCGTCACCATGATCATCGGCATATCGCTGTTTGTCAGACTGGCTCAGGCGATCTTCCGGCCAGCCAAGGTGTTGTTTCCCTGTCCGCAGTGCGGCTTGCGGCGGCACGAGCCGGACGCCGTCCATTGCAAGGCCTGCGGCCATCTTCTCAACATACCCGACGAAGGGAACTGACGGCCGGCGGGACTACGACGCCGCCACTTCGGCCGGCTTTATCTGCCTGCGCTGCAGATTGAGCAGATTGCCCATCAGGATCAGCAGCGCGCCGCCGGCGGTGAAGGCGTCGATCTGCTCGCTATAGAGCAGCCAGCCGATCAGTGCCGATAGCGGCACGCGTAGAAAATCCATCGGCGAGACGATGGTCGCGTCGGCATAGCCAAGCGCGCGGGCCATGCAGAAATGCGACGACATGCCGGTGAAGGCGATCAGCACGATCCATGGCCATAGCTCCAGTGGCGGGTTGCGCCACGTATAGAGCGCCGGGATGAGACCGACCACCGACTGGACAATCAGCATCCAGCAGATGATGCGTACGACGCTGTCCGTCCGGGTCAGCGACTTGACGGTGACCACCGAGATGCCGAAGCAGGCCGCGGCGCCCAGCACGACGAGATGTCCAGGATCGACCGAGCCGACACCGGGGCGCACGATGATCACCACGCCGATCAGCCCCAGCGCGATCGCTGCCAACTTGGGCCGGTTCAGCCTTTCGCCCAGAAAGATCACCGCCAGGATAGCTGTCCAGATCGGAGTGGTGAATTCGATCGAGATCAACACGGCCAGCGGAATCAAGGTGAGGGCGTAGAGCCATGCCGCCTGGCCCGTGTAATGGATGACGTTGCGGGCGATATGGGCAACCGGGCGCTGCGTGCGCATGGCTTGAAAGCCGCCACTCATCATCACCAGCGGCAGCAGGATGAAGAAGCCGATCACGGAGCGCAACTCCAGCACTTGGAAGACGTTGAGCTCCGCTGTCGTGGCCCGGCCGGCGACCGTCATGCCAAGGAACGAGGCGATAGACAGCGCCATCCAGAACGCGGCCTTGGGGATCGAGGGGGTGGGTGCCATTCGCGCTATGTCGCAGGCCAGCACCTCTGCCGCAACCGCTAGCCAAGGCATTCTTCTGGGCCAGTCGCGACTGGCCCGATGTTGTAAAACAGTCATGTGGCGGACGGAACCTGAAACGGTAGGTGGCGTTGAGTCCCGATGGTCAGCCGTGCTCGTGGACCGCCCCGCCTTTTTTCGAAAACGACAAGGAGAGCTTCGATGAGATCCTTCGCGCAATTCGCGCTTACCGGCGGTCTATTGGTTGCGGCAGGCGCAGCACATGCCGACGAGACCCAATTTCTTCAGTCGTTCAAGGGCAATTTCGCCGGCAAGGGCACTGTCCAGGTAACCACGGATGCTCCGAACGTCACCGTATCGTGCAGCTTCAAGTCGAATGCGACCTCAACCTCGCTATCGCTGGATGGAAATTGCCGCGGTCTCATTGTGGTGTCGCGGGCCATCAGCGCCAATCTGAAAGTTACAGGTGCCAAATACAGCGGCACCTATGTTGGCTCTCGCACGGGACCGGCGCAACTCAACGGCCGCCGTTCGGGCAATGCGATCAACCTGGGCATTCGCTGGGCCAAGGAGGTCAATGGCGACCGAAGGGCGCAGATGAAGGTCGAGAAACGCGGCGAGAACGGCATGCGGCTGACCGTCATCGACACCGACCCGAAAACCGGCAAGAGCGTGGTGACGAGCAGGATAGACTTGCAGCGCACCTAGTCCTCGAGCGGCTCCGGAGGATGGGCATCGCGGCCCTTGCCGAATGTGTAGCCGGTTTCCACCGCCTTGCGGCCGAACTTGTCGCGCAAGGCATCGATGGCGCCTTCAGCCATGGCGCGCTTGCGCGACTGGATGTCGACCAGATCGGGCGGGTCGGCCTTGTCGTCGTCCGAGAGGTCGCTGACGCCGATGCCGAGCAGCCGATACTTCGTGCCGTCGGTTTCCTTGCGCAGAAGCTCCACCCCAGTCTGAAAGATGCGGTCGGCGAGCCGGGTCGGGTCGCCGAGCTGGCGATTGCGCGTGCGCAGCTTGAAATCCTGGCTCTTCAGTTTCAGCACCACGGTGCGCCCGGCAATGCCTGACTTTTTCAGCCGTGCCGAAACCTTTTCCGAAAGCCCCCTCAGCACCGCCACCAGCTCTTCCAGCGACGCGATGTCGGTATCGAAGGTGGTTTCGGCCGATACGCTCTTGGCATCCTGATCGGGATCGACGCGGCGGACATCCTCGCCGCGCGAAAGGTGGTAGAGCCGGTCGCCCATCGTGCCGTAGCGGCGCATGAGATCGCCGCGATCCATCTGCTGCAGCTGGCCGATGGTGCGGATGCCGTCACGCTCCAGCGTTGCGTTGAACGCCTTGCCGACGCCCCAGATCATGGTCACCGGCTGCGCCGCCAGGAAGCCGACCGCCTCGGCTTCGCCGATGACCGAGAAGCCGCGCGGTTTACGGAAGTCCGACGCTATCTTGGCGAGGAACTTGCAGTAGGACAGGCCGGCCGAAACGGTGATGCCGATCTCCTTCTCGACCGCCAGCGCAAAGCGCGCCAGCACCACAGCGGGTGGCAGGCCGTGCAGCCGTTCGGTGCCGGCGAGGTCGAGAAACGCCTCGTCGATCGACAGCGGCTCGACCAGCGGCGTCAGCGCCTGCATCATGGCGCGCACCTCGCGGCCGACGCGGACGTATTTTTCCATGTTGGGGCTGATGACCACCGCCTCCGGGCAGGCTTCGAGCGCCTTGAACATCGGCATGGCCGAGCGCACGCCCTGGATGCGGGCGATGTAGCATGCGGTGGAGACGACGCCGCGCTTGCCGCCGCCGATGATCAGCGGCTTGTCCTTGAGCGCCGGATTGTCGCGCTTTTCGATTGCCGCATAGAAGGCGTCGCAATCGATATGGGCCAGATGCAGCCGGTAAAGCTCGGGATGACGCGCAAGCCGGGGGCTGCCGCAGCGCTCGCAGCGGCGCGTCTGGCTGCGCTGAAGCATCAGGCAGTCGCGGCAAAAACCGTGATCGGGATTGTTGACAGGGGCCGCCATCGCTGCGAACATAAAGAGAACAGAGGCAATGGTACGACAGTGCAAGGCCAGCGACAAGGCTGGCCTGGGGAGAACGCATGAGCACGACCATAGCGCCGCTTGCGCCCGAGCTTTGGGCTGAATTCGAGGACCTCTTCGGCAAGCAAGGTGCCTGCTACGGCTGCTGGTGCACGCATTTCCGGCTGGCGCCGGCGATGCGCCGCGAGAGCAGCCGGGAACGCAACAAGGACCACATCAAGGCGCGCATCGAGGCCGGCCCGCCGCCGGGCCTGCTGGCATTCGAGGACGGTCAGGCGGTTGGCTGGATGCAGATCGGACCGCGCGCCGACGTGCCCGAATGGAACAACCAGGGCAGGGGGTCGGCACCGGTCGATCCTGCCGACGCCACGGATCCGGCCGTCTGGGCGATCTCCTGCTTTTTCATCCGCGGCAAGGCGCGCGGCAGGGGCATCACGCATCGCCTCGTCGAAGGCGGCATCGATTTTGCCCGCCAGAACGGTGCACGGCTGCTCGAGGCTTGTCCGATAGATCTGTCTCGCGATTCG
>NZ_RZRP01000424.1:0-5412 GCF_003997795.1 Mesorhizobium sp. M7A.F.Ca.US.005.03.2.1
GCCAAGAACCGCGACCGCATCTACCAGAAGGATTTTACGGTCGTGGCCGGGCAGAACCAGGAAATCGAGGTTCTGGCCACCGAGGCCGCGGCGATGGATCCTGAAGAAGGCGCGGATTAACCTTCGTTTTAAGGATCAAGCCGCCAGCTCGGTCCGCGCCGGCAGGAACGGGATCCGGCGGCGTGGCAAAGCTGGCGCCAGGTCGAACACGCCGCGATAGAGGCGGTCGAGCAAGGCCTTGCGGTCGCGCAACGGCTCCAGTTCGCTCCAGCTCAGCACATCGCCGACGCGCACGTCGATCGCCTTGCCCGACAGCCGCGCGAATTCGTGGATGAGCAGCGATGTGCGCAGCGTCAGCGAGGCCTTGCCGACGAACTTGGCCACCCGGCCGTCGCGCTCGGCCATGTTCATCGGCCCGCTGACAAGATGGAACAGCCTGCCGTTCTGCCCGGAAAAATGCATCGGGATGACCGACGCCCTGGCGTCCTGGACGAGGCGGGCCGGAAACATCTTCCACGGCAGATCGCGCGCCCGGCCAAAACCCTTTGGCGCGGTGGCGACACCGCCGGCCGGAAATACCACGATGGTGACGCCCTCTTTCAACAGTCGCACCGCTTCATGGCGCACGGCCATGTTGTTCTTCAGCGCATCCTTGGTCTCCGAAAAGTCGATCGGCAGCGAATAAGGCTCCATCTCGCGGATCCTGAGCAGATCCTTGTGGATCATCACCCGGAACGGACGGCCGAGCTGCTCGGCCAGCGACAGCACGGCGATACCGTCACCGATGCCGAACGGATGATTGGCGACGATCACCAGCGGCGTGTCCGGCAATTGCGCGGGCGGCCACTGATCAGCGGTCCGCACCCGCACGTCGATCAGGTCGAGCATGCGGCTGAACACGCGTTCGCCGGTCGGCACGATCTGGCGGCGCCAGAAATCATAGAGGGCTGTGTAGCGGTCGCGGCCCGACAAGCCTTCGACCGAATGTATGAACCAGCGCGTCAGCGCCGGCTGGCGCGGATTGGCATAGGAAAGCTCGGGAAAGGGTCGTTCGCGCAATTTCAACTTGAGCATAGGGGCTCGTTACAAGGTCGGCGTGACAGGGATATGAAAATGGCGGTGGATCGCTCCACCGCCATTTGGTCGAAACTATGCCAATCAGGCCGCGCGTTTGCGCCGGCGGTCGGGTGTGACGGCTTCCTCGGTCAGTTGCGCGATCGCCTGGTCAAGGCCAAGCGATTCCTGGTCGCGCGAGCCCAGTCGGCGCATGTTGACCGTCTGCTCTTCCGCTTCGCGCTTGCCGCAGACGAGGATGACCGGAACCTTGGCCAGGCTGTGCTCGCGGACCTTGTAGTTGATCTTCTCGTTGCGCAGATCCGCTTCCGCCAACAGCCCAGCGGCCTTCAGCTTTGCCACCACCTCGGTCGCATAGTCGTCGGCATCCGACGTGATCGTCGCCACCACCACCTGCAGCGGCGCGAACCACAGCGGGAAATGGCCGGAATAGTTCTCGATCAGGATGCCGAGGAAGCGCTCCATCGAGCCGCAGATGGCGCGGTGAACCATGACAGGCTGCTTCTTCTCGGAATCCGAGCCGATATAGAAGGCGCCAAACCGCTCCGGCAGGTTGAAATCGACCTGCGTCGTGCCGCACTGCCATTCGCGGCCGATGGCATCCTTCAGCACATATTCGAATTTCGGCCCGTAGAAGGCGCCCTCACCCGGATTGATCGAGGTCTTGATGCGATTGCCGGACCGTGTCCTGATCGTCTCCAGCACGCCGCCCATGATCGCCTCGGCGTGATCCCACGCCTCGTCGGTACCGACGCGTTTGTCCGGCCGCGTCGAGAGCTTGACGCTGATTTCGTCGAAACCGAAATCAGCATAGGTCGACAGGATCAGATCGTTGATGCGCAGGCATTCCGCCGCCAATTGCTCCTCGGTGCAGAAAATGTGCGCATCGTCTTGCGTAAAACCGCGCACGCGCATCAGCCCGTGCAGCGCGCCGGATGGTTCGTAACGGTGGACGTTGCCGAATTCCGCAAGTTTGACAGGCAGATCGCGATAAGACTTCAACCCATGCTTGAAAATCTGCACATGGCCCGGGCAGTTCATCGGCTTCAGAGCGAAAACCCGGTCGTCATCGGTATCGTCGCCGGCCACCGTCACCTTGAACATGGCGTCGCGATACCATCCCCAATGGCCTGACGTCTCCCACAGGCTCTTGTCGAGAACCTGCGGCGCGTTGACCTCCTGATAGCCCTGCTCGTCGAGGCGGCGGCGCATGTAGTTGACCAGGTTCTGGAACATCTTCCAGCCCTTGGCGTGCCAAAAGACGACGCCAGGCCCCTCTTCCTGGAAATGGAACAGGTCCATCTCGCGGCCGATCTTCCTGTGGTCGCGCTTCTCGGCCTCCTCCAGCATCGTCTGATAGGCTTCGAGCTGCGCCTGATCAGCCCAGGCCGTGCCGTAGATGCGGGTCAGCATCGGATTGTTCGAATCGCCGCGCCAATAGGCGCCGGCCACCTTCATCAGTTTGAAGGCGTTGCCGATCTGCCCCGTCGAGGCCATGTGCGGGCCACGGCAAAGATCGAACCAGTCGCCCTGCGCGTAGATCTTGAGATCCTGATCCTCGGGAATGGCGTCGATCAGCTCCAGCTTGTAGCGTTCGCCCTTGTCGGCAAACACTTTCTTCGCCTTGTCGCGCGACCAGACTTCCTTGGTGAACGGCTTGTTGCGCGAAATGATCTCGCGCATCTTCTTCTCGATCACGGGAAAATCGTCAGGCGTGAACGGCTCGTTGCGGGCGAAGTCGTAGTAAAACCCGTTCTCGATCACCGGCCCGATGGTCACCTGCGTTCCCGGCCACAATTCCTGCACGGCTTCCGCCAACACATGTGCGGCGTCGTGACGGATCAGTTCGAGTGCGCGCGGGTCGTCGCGGGTGACGATCTCGACCTTGCCGGATTTGCCAAGCGGATCGCTGAGATCGCGGACGGTGCCGTCGATCGCATAGGCGACCGCCTTCTTGGCCAGCGACTTCGAGATCGATTCGGCGAGGCCCGCACCGGTCATCGCCGCGTCGTATTCGCGGACGGAGCCATCGGGAAATGTCAGGGAAACGGAATTCAGCATGTATATCTCCTATCCAGTCCCGCAAACGAGCGCGGGTGGTTGAAATGCATGTCGCCCAAAAATGTGTGGGCGGTTTTGGGGTTACGACATGCAAAGAGTAGGCCGGATGCGTCCGCCAGCGGCTGTCTTTTATGGACAGATTCCGCCGCCGTAAAGCCCGGCTCAAATGTCAGACTTCATTTGATGAGCAGCGGCAGGTCCTTCAGGAACGCGGCTCGGGTCTTGAGGCCTTTGGGCATATCGGTCCGATCGGTGTCGACGACAAGGCGCGCAAAGACGATCTGGCGGCCATCCTTGTTCGCCCAGCCGACGAACCACCCAAGCGAGCGCTTATCCTGAACCTTGTCGGCATCGTTGCGCAGCCTAGTGCTTCCGGTCTTGCCCTGCACCGTCCAGCCTCCGGCCTGGAAGGTCGGGATGATGGCTGATGTCATGTCGTAGGCCCTGGCCGAGACAGGCAGCTTGCGGGCCAGCAGCTTGCGCAGGAAATCGACCTGCTCGACCGGCGTGATCTTGAGCGAGGAGTTTATCCAGGATTGGGTCAAACCATCATTCTTGCCGGGATTGCCGGAAACATCGGCATTGCCGTAGCCGAATTTGGAGACATAGCCCGCCAATTTTTCCGGCCCGAGCCGACTGGTGATTTCACGGGAGAACCAGACGATCGAATCCCGTTCCCAGATCACCGGATCGACGGTCTTCTGGTCCCGCTTCACCGCCTTGAACTCCGGCTTGTAGTCCCACGCCGGCGTATGCTCGTCGCTCAGGATCCCGCTGTCATAGCCGATCAGCGACAGCGGCACTTTGAACGTCGAGGCCGGGCTGAACCGCTGGTCGCACACTCCGTCCTGGTAAAGCGTCTTGCCGCTCGCCGCATCGGCGATCACCGTGCACTGCAAATCCCCCAGCGGCGCCGATTGCGCGCGCAACGGAAATCCCAGCAGCCAGGCGAGCAGGAACAGGATCCCGGCAAAGATGAAGGGAAGACGGTCGAAATTGCGCATTTTCTGCTCGCTCCAGAAGGGGGTTCGTGAGCGGCTTAGCGGGGTCTCTTGTCTCGATTTTGTCTCAAATGCGCAGTCTTTGTGCAGGCTGTTGTTAACCCTACCGGATCGTAAACCTGCTCTCCCCCCGGCCATCATTCCTGCGCTTTGCCGTGCTTGCTGCCGATCCGCCAGTACCGCCAGGGCATGAACCAGAGATAGCGATCCGCAAGCGCCTCCGGCACCAGGTCTATGCCATGCGTGCCGAATGGCCCGCAGCGCAGCACGCGGAAGAATCCCATCCAGCCGCCGGCCCACAGGCCATGGCGGGCGATCGCCTCATGCGCATATTCCGAACAGGTCGGCAGATGCCGGCAGGAATTGCCGACAAAGCCCGACAGCGTCAGCTGGTAGAGGCGCACGAGCGACGTGCCGAGGAGACGGCCTGGCGTCTTGCGCCAGGGGCCGGGCCAGTTGCGGCCGCGTTTTTGCGACCCGTCTATATGCGCATGCCCATGCTGGTCGCGCACCACAGTCTCCGTATCGCGTTTCCCAGGCGATAGATGTGGACTTCCGCCGGAGAACGCAATCCCCCCTCCTTGCGCGCCCCGCCATCACGGACGGGAACGGCGAAACGGCTGCCTGTCAGCCGACGGCGCCCAGCGGCCACGACTGGCCGGCCCCTCGCGGCGCTTTGAATGCTGCTTTTCGTCACGCCATTGAAACGTCGCGATCCGCATGACATCGCCAAAAATGTTCAGCAACTGGATCATGGTCGGTCTCCTTTGACATGGATTAGACCGCCGCTGGCCTTCGCCTTCAAACGAGTATAATTTCCACTTCGGATAATCCTGGGTTATGCGAAATGAAGCGTGGGCGCCTGCCGCTGACGGCATTGAGGAGCTTCGAGGCGGCGGGCCGGCATCTGAGCTTCAGCCGGGCGGCCGAGGAGCTTTTCGTCTCGCAGGCGGCGATCAGCCGGCAGATCCGCGAGCTCGAAATCTTCCTGCATCGACCCTTGTTCGAACGTCACCATCGACGAGTCGAACTGACCGACACCGGCCGGCGTCTGCTGGATCAGCTTGTCAGAAGTTTCGACGCCATCGATACCTTGCTTGGCGATCTGGTGGCGACACCGGCGCAGTCCGTGGTCCGTGTCAGTGTCGAGCCGTCGCTTGCCTCCGTGTGGCTGGTGCCCCGGCTCAACCGCTTTCGCCAATTGCGGCCCGACATCGACGTCTCTCTCGAGGTCGATCCAAGGCTGATCGAGTTCCGCAGCGATCAGCCGGAGCTT
>NZ_RZRP01000425.1:0-5406 GCF_003997795.1 Mesorhizobium sp. M7A.F.Ca.US.005.03.2.1
TGTTAATGGCAAGCTATTGGGGCGCCGGACGCACTGACGAAGTCCATCGCCGCGCCTTTGCCAATTCGCTTTGCGTCGGCGCCTATGTCGATGGCAGGCAAGTCGGCTTCGGCCGGGCGATCACCGACCGCACCGTATTCGCCTATCTCGCCGATCTCATCATCTGGCCGGAGAATCGCGGGCAAGGCATAGGAAGCCGGCTCGTCCAGGCCTTGATCGACCATCCGGAGGTCAGGACCGTTTTCCATTGGAGCCTGTCGACCAGCGATGCCCATGGCATGTATGAAAAGCTCGGGTTCAAGCCATCGACCGATGGCCGCTACATGCGCTTGGATCGCGTTCCTGAATGAGGCGCGGCTTGCCCGCCATTGTTGCAAAATAATCGCAGTGGTTGGACCAGATACGCTTTTGGCGTCAGCCCGTCTTGGCGGTGCATCGGAGCGTCTCTATAAGAACCGCTCCGCAATTGTCTTGCGGGAGGTCCGAATGGCAGTATTTCACATGGCAATGCGAGGCCGCGAAGCCTAGGTCTCATCCGGCGCTCCGCGAAGGTTTGCCCTTCGTGCCGATGCCGGATCGAGCACAGGCTTATGCCGATGCCGATCGCCGCCCGGTTATGGGCGATACGCCAAATATGCCACTCCGCTTCCGGGCAATCATTGGCCCTTGCGCGGCTTCTTCAATTTTCGACCTACTGGGATCGGGCTCGTTTGTGCCCGAATGACATCATGGCTCGTTTCAAGATCGATTTGCGCGCGAGCGCCTTTCGCAGCGTTCTTGGCTTCACGCTTACCCATTGGCGGCGCCAGCCGTGGCGGCTCTCGCTCATCATGGCCAGCTTCCTGCTGTCGACGCTGGCCGATGTGCTGACGCCGCTCTATTCCGGCCGGCTGGTCGACGCCGTCGCCAGCAGCGCCGGCGCCGACGCGATTGCCTGGAATGCCGCGCTGACGGCGTTCTCGATGTTGATGGCGCTGGCGCTGGCCGGCGTCGTGTTGCGCAACCTGGCGTTCATGGGCATCGTCGAGCTGACCTTGAAGATGATGGCCGACATCGCCGCCGATGCTTTCCATCGCGTTCAGCGCTTTTCCACCGACTGGCATGCCAACAGCTTTGCTGGCTCGACCGTGCGCAAGGTGACGCGCGGCATGTGGGCGCTCGACCTGCTCAACGACACCATCCTCATCGCACTGCTGCCGTCGATCGTCATGCTGGTCGGGTCGACGTTGCTGCTCGGCTGGTTCTGGCCGTTGATGGGTGCGGTCGTTGCTGCCGGTTCGGTGCTGTTCATCACGGTGACGGCGCTGCTGTCACTTGGCTATGTCGCGCCGGCGGCAAGGCTCGCCAACACCTGGGATACCCGCCTCGGCGGCTCGCTGGCCGACGCGGTCAGCTGCAACGCCGTGGTCAAGGGCTTTGGCGCCGAGGAGCGCGAAGAACGCCGCCTGGCCAAGGTCGTCGCCAAATGGCGTGCGCGTACACGGCGCACCTGGGTGCGCGGCACCATCAACGGCACCACGCAAGGAGTGCTGCTGCTGGTCATGCGCGCTGCGGTGATCGGCCTGGCGCTGATGCTGTGGTCCTGGGGGCAGGCGAGCGCCGGCGACGTTGCGTTCGTGCTGACCTCGCTCTTTGTGCTGCAGGGCTATCTCAGGGACATCGGCACGCATATCCGCAACCTGCAGCGCTCCATCAACGATATGGAAGAGCTGGTCGATTTCCAGTCCGAACCGCTCGGCATCGAGGACCGGCCAGGTGCCAAGCCGATCCGGATCACCGAAGGACGGATCAGCTTCGACAACGTCACCTTTCACTATGGCCATCACCGATCCGCGCTTTACCGCGACTTTTCGGTCGATATCGCGCCGGGTGAGCGCGTCGGGCTGGTCGGCCATTCGGGGTCGGGCAAGACGACCTTCGTCAAGCTTATCCAGCGGCTCTATGACGTGAACGCGGGGAAAATCCTGGTCGACGGTCAGGACATCTCGCAGGTGGCGCAAGCCTCGCTGCGCGGGCAGATCGCCATCGTTCAGCAGGAACCGATCCTGTTCCACCGGTCCCTGGCCGAAAACATCGCCTATGCCAGGCCGAGTGCGTCGCAGGAGGAGATCGAGCATGCCGCGAAGCTGGCGAGTGCGCATGACTTCATCACCAACCTGCCAAAGGGCTACGGTACACTGGTCGGCGAACGCGGCGTGAAACTGTCGGGTGGCGAGCGTCAGCGCGTGGCGATCGCACGCGCCTTCCTTGCCGATGCGCGCATCCTGATCCTCGACGAGGCGACATCGAGCCTCGATTCGGAATCGGAGGTGCTGATCCAGCAGGCGATGGAGCGGCTGATGGTCGGCCGCACCACGCTGGTCATCGCGCACCGGCTTTCGACAGTGCGGGCGCTCGACAGGCTGCTGGTCTTCGATCGCGGCAACATCGTCGAGGAAGGCTCGCATGACGAACTGATCCGGCTGAAAGGCGGCATCTACCGCCGTCTGTTCGAACGCCAGGCGCTCGAACTGACCAAGGGACTTGTCAGCTGACCTGAGGCGGCCTCCAGCTTCGGCCGGAGGCCGCCTCTGTCAGGCACGGTCAGCCCAGCGGGCTGGAGCAGGAGATGCGATCGCAGGGAGGCAGTCGACCCGTCGATCAGCGCCGTGATGCTGGCCGACTTGATTTGCCTGTGAAGTCCTGTCCGGATAGTAAGTCTTGGGACCTCTGTTCATCATATTGACCGAGATACGTTGTTTCTACCATTGGTTGATATATATCCGATGGAGGCAACCCACGGACGTTCTTCACGATGCATCTTTCTGCGAATGCCGAGGAAAAGTTGGCTGCGCCGTCAGTGCTGGAATCTCAGCATGGCTCGGTTCGGCCGCTTGCTGCCGAAGATCTCGAGCGCGTCGCCGCACTCTTCCTGACGAAGTTTCGCCGGCGGCGCCGTCACCTCCTCGATCGCGCTATCGCCGAAACGGCCGCGTATATGAGGGAGATTTATCTCGACCCTGCCGGCCACTCCGGTGAAAGCAACGCTCTTGTCCAGATCAACCGGCAGGGCCGCCTGGGTGGGTTCCTCGGCGTTTTGAAAGCCCGCTACGAGCTCAATGGTGCGCCATTGAATGCGGCGATCATCGGGCCGCTCATGGCCGACCCCGGCACCGATGACGGCTCGGCCGGACCGCAATTGCTGCGGGCATTGCATCAAGGCGAATTCGATCTGCAGCTGACCGATTCGGCCAACCGGACATCCTTGGCCTTCGCGCGCCCGATGAAGTATCAACTCCTGCCGGTGCATTGTCTGGGATGGACATATGTTTTCCGGCCGGCGGGAATGGCCGCCGCCGCACTGCACCGTAAATGGCCCGGCCTGCCTCACCTTGTACTCGACCCCTTTGCGCGAGCATTCGATGCTCTTGCGAAAAGAAGGTTCGAGCCCCCCGTCCAGCATTCATCGTCGCATCGCACCCACCGTGAGCCGATCAATGCCGTGCAATTTGCCGAGGAACTGCCGACCCTCCTGTCTGGTTACGCTCTTCGGCCGAGTTGGAAGGATGGGGAGCTGCCACGGCTGCTTGCACTGGCGGCCGAGAAGCGGGCCGACGGCCCCCTTCATTTCGGTGGGATCTACGACGAAACGGGCAAAATGCTCGGTTGTTATGCCTTCTATGGTCAAGCCGGCGACATGGCGAACCTGTTGCAAATCCAGGCATTCGGATCGCATTGGGGCGCGACGCTGGATGCGCTTGTCGCCGCCGCATGGGAGATGGGCTGCGTGGGCATCACCGGGCAGACGCAGACCAGATTCATATCTCAACTCTTTGGCTACAAGAATGTCTTCTTCCGCTATGCCGGGGGAACGATGGTCCGCTCGCGGATCGCCGAGGTCACGGAAGCGGTCCGCTCCGGCGACATCTTTATCGGTGGAGTGGTGGGCGACCGCTGGACCCGCCTCAGTTCCGATGATTTCGGCCGCTGATCGCCTTCAACCGGTGGTCAGCCCCAGCGGCTGGCTGCGCTCGGTTACAAAGGCCGCCTGCGGACTGGGCGCCTCCTGAGGCGTCCAACGCCCGGTCTTTTCATTCCAGCCGCCATGTTCTATGTCTGCCGGGCAGCGCGGGGGCGCGTCTTGTCAATCGTAAAAGCATCCGGTACGCCCCGCTCATGACAGTTACCGTTCGTTTCGCCCCTTCGCCGACCGGCCGCATCCATATCGGCAATGCGCGCACGGCTCTGTTCAACTGGCTGTTCGCCGTGAACAACAAGGGTCGCTTCATCCAGCGCTTCGACGACACCGACATTGCGCGCTCGAAGCAGGAGTTTTCCGACGCCATCCTCTACGACCTGCATTGGTTGGGCATTTTTCCCGACGCCACCGAGTACCAGTCGCGGCGCTTCGAAGTCTATGACGCGGCGGTCGAGAGGCTGAAGGCGGCAGGCGTTCTCTATGCCTGCTACGAAACGCCGGAGGAGCTGGATCTCAGGCGCAAGGTGCGCCGCACGCGCGGTCTGCCGCCGGTCTATGGCCGCGAGGCGTTGACCCTGACGCACGAGCAGATCGCCGAATACCAGACCGATGGCCGCCGGCCGCACTGGCGTTTTCTCCTGCCCAATTTCTCAGGCGATCCACAACAGCCGGAACGCACTGAAATCCACTGGAACGACTTGGTGCGCGGTGAGGAAACCGTCGATCTGGCCTCGCTTTCCGACCCGGTCCTGGTGCGCGAGGACGGCACCTATCTCTATACGCTGCCTTCCGTGGTCGACGACATCGAGATGGGCGTCAGCCATGTCATCCGCGGCGACGACCATGTCACCAACACCGGCGTGCAGATCGCCCTGTTCCAGGCACTGGCTGCCACGCCGCCAGTGTTCGGCCACCACAATCTCCTGACCACCGCATCGGGCGAGGGCTTGTCGAAGCGCACCGGCGCGCTCTCCATCGAAAGCCTGCGCGAGGACGGGATCGAGCCGATGGCCGTCGCATCATTGGCGGTCCTGGTAGGCACTTCGGAGAATGTCGCGGCGATGCCGACGATGGGCGAACTCGCCGAACGCTTCGATCCGGCGGCGACATCGAAATCCGCGGCCAAGTTCGATCCGGACGAGCTGTTCGTGCTCAACCGGTCGCTGCTGCACCACATGCCGTTCAGCGAGGCACAAGACCGTCTGATCGTGCTCGGCGTCTCCGGCGAGCAGGCCGAACCGTTCTGGCTGGCGGTGCGCGGCAATCTCGACAGGCTGGCCGATGCGGTCAACTGGTGGCGCATCCTGCGCGAAGGACCGCAGGAGAAGCCGGAATTTTCCGATGACGACCGCGACTTTCTTCGACAGGCATTCGACCTGCTGCCGGAGGAACCCTGGACCGCGACGATCTGGAAGGACTGGACGGGCAAGATCAGGGAAGCGACCGGC
>NZ_RZRP01000426.1:0-5403 GCF_003997795.1 Mesorhizobium sp. M7A.F.Ca.US.005.03.2.1
TGTCACCGGTGTCGACCGCGCCGGCAAGCGCGTGCTGCTCGATGACGGCAGCGCGGTCGCCTACGACACGCTGCTGCTCGCCACCGGTGCCCGCCACGCCTATTTCGGCCATGACGAATGGGAGCCGTTCGCGCCTGGCCTGAAGACGCTGGAGGACGCCACCACCATTCGGCGGCGAATTCTCCTGGCCTTCGAACAGGCCGAGCGGGAGGCTGATCCCGCTAAGCGCCAGGCGCTGCTGACAATTGCGATCGTCGGCGGCGGGCCGACCGGCGTCGAGCTTGCCGGCACCATCGTCGAGCTGGCGCATGACACGCTGCGCGGCGAGTTCCGCAACATCGACACGCGGCAGACGCGCGTGGTGCTGATCGAGGCCGGCGACCGCATTCTGGCCAATTTCGCACCGAAACTTTCCGACTATGCCAGCAAAGCGCTCGAGCGGCTCGGCGTGACCGTCGAGCTCGGCCGGGCCGTCACGCGCTGCGACGCCGAAGGTGTCGTGTTTGGCGATAAGCAACTGGCCGCCCGAACGATCCTGTGGGCAGCCGGCGTTGCCGCTTCGCCAGCCGCTGAATGGCTGGGAGCGAAGGCGGACCGCGCGGGCAGGGTGCTGGTCGAGCCCGATCTAAGTGTGCGTGGCAGCCCGGAGATCTTCGTCATCGGCGACGCCGCTCATGTGCTGCGGCCAGACGGGCGGCCGGTTCCCGGCGTGGCGCCTTCCGCCAAGCAGGAGGGCCGACATGTTGCGGCTACCATCAAGGCCAGGCTCGGCGGCGACACGACCGCGCGTCCTTTCCACTACAGGCATGCCGGCGATCTGGCGACGATCGGCAAACGCGCCGCCGCCATCGATTTCGGCTGGATCAAGCTCACCGGCTGGCTCGCCTGGTGGCTGTGGGGAGTGGCCCACATCTATTTCCTGATCGGCTTTCGCAACCGGCTTGCTGTTTCGCTGAGCTGGCTATGGATCTACGCGACGGGGCAACGCAGCGCGCGGCTGATCACCCAGGGCGACGACGACAAGGGCTGATTTCCTCACCGGCACCGTTCATCCGCACGTCATCTGTTGCTGGTCGACTGACCTTCCGATGCACGCAACTTCTTGAATGGACTTGAGCCGATTTCGGCGCGAAGTTCGCTTCGGGGCAGGGCGTGTCACGTTGTCGATGAGGAGAAAACATGTCGCAACTGCTCCATCCCGTCTCCCGCCGCGATTTCCTCGCTGGCACCGCAGCTACAGGGGCGCTGATCGTGCTTCATCCCTTCTCCGCTCGCGCACAGGCCAACCAGGCGCATCTCCGGATCATGGAGACCACCGACATCCATGTGAACGTGCTGCCTTACGATTATTACGCCGACAAAGCGAACGACACGCTGGGCTTGTCGCGCACGGCCTCCCTGATCGACGCCGTGCGCAAGGAAGCGGTGAATTCGATGCTGATCGACAATGGCGACCTGCTGCAGGGCAATCCGATGGGCGACTACATCGCCTATGAGAAGGGCCTGAAGGACGGCGACCTGCATCCGATCATGAAGGGTATGAACCTGCTCGGCTACGAGTGCTCGACGCTGGGCAACCACGAGTTCAACTATGGCCTGTCGTTCCTGGACAAGGTGCTGGCCGGCGCCAATTTTCCCTTCGTCTGCGCCAACCTGATCCGCGGCACGGAGCTTGCCGCGAACCCGCGCGACGACAAGCTCTATCTCAAGCCCTATGTCATCCTCGACAAGAAGATCAAGGACGGTTCGGGCGCCGAGCAGCCGATCAGGATCGGCATCATCGGCTTCGTGCCGCCGCAGATCATGGTCTGGGATCTCAAGAACCTCGAAGGCAACGTCAAGACGCGCGACATCGTCGAGGCGGCCAAGGCCTGGGTGCCGCAGATGAAGGAGGCGGGCGCCGACATCGTCATTGCGCTGTCGCATTCCGGCATCGACGTGAAGCACGGCGACATGATGGAGAACGCCTCGTTCTTCGTCGCCGGCGTCGCCGGCATCGACGCGGTGTTCACCGGGCACCAGCATCTGGTGTTCCCCGGCAAGAAGGATTTCCAATCGCTCGATGGTGTCGACACGCAAAAGGGCACGCTACAGGGCAAACCCGCCGTCATGGGCGGTTTCTGGGGCTCGCATATGGGGCTGATCGACCTGATTCTGGAACGCGACGGGTCGAAATGGAAGGTCGTTTCCGCCACCTCCGAGGCGCGGCCGATCTTCGAACGCGTCGACAATAAGAACAAACCGACTGTCCCGGACGACAAGCGCATCATCGCGGCCCTTGAGCAGGACCACCAGGCAACACTGGCCTATGTGCGCCGCCCCGTTGGCAAGACCTCCGCGCCGCTCTATTCCTATTTCGCGCTGGTCGCCGACGATCCGTCGGTGCAGGTCGTCAGCCAGGCGCAGACCTGGTACCTCAGGGATATTCTGAAGAACACGCAATGGAAGGATGTGCCGCTGCTGTCGGCGGCCGCTCCGTTCAAGGCCGGCGGGCGCAACGGCGCCGACTACTATACCGACGTGCCCGCCGGCGATATCGCCATCAAGAACGTCGCCGACCTCTATCTCTATCCCAACACCGTGCGTGCGGTCGAAATCACCGGTGCGCAGGTCAAGGAATGGCTGGAAATGTCGGCCGGGATCTTCAACCGGATCGAGCCGGGGAAGGCCGACCAGGCCCTCATCAACACCGATTTTCCGTCCTACAATTTCGACGTCATCGACGGCGTCACCTATAAAATAGACCTGTCGCAGCCGCCGAAATACGATGCCAAGGGCGGGCTGGCTAACGCTGGCGCCAACCGTATCGTCGACCTGAGTTTCGACGGAAAACCAATTGACCCCAAACAGAAATTCGTCGTCGCGACCAACAACTACCGGGCCGGTGGCGGCGGCAATTTCCCTGACATCAATGCCTCGAAGATCATCTATGAAGCGCCGGACACCAATCGCGACGTCATCGTCCGCTACATCGTCAGCGAGGGTACAATCAACCCGTCCGCGGACGACAACTGGTCGTTCGCGCCGCTGCCTGGAACCAGCGCCGTGTTCGAAACCGGCGCCAAGGCCAAGGATTTCATTGCGCAGCTGAAATCGCTGAAGATCGAGCCGGCAGGCGAGGGCGAGGCAGGTTTCGCGAAATACCGCATCCTGCTTTGAAGGGTGGTTTGGGGTCGGCTCGAGTCCCGGCCTTATGGCGTGGATTGAGCCGGCTGGGTGAAACGTTCCTTGATGTCAGGCATGACGAGATCCAGCGCATCGGTGGAAATGCCGCCGGAATAACCGTTCGGCAGCTGCTTGATCAGTTCGGGATCGTCCAGCCCTTGCGAAAAGTCGCCGCCGGTGTACGGGCCGAGCAGATAGACGCGGCTGTCGACGCCTTGCATGCGATCGAGAAACCGGTTCGGCCAACCCCACATCCATTTCGCGATGTTGACGGGAATGAGCAAGGTACCTTTTCGGCAGGCATCTGGAACATAGCCGCTCCAGCCAAGCGCGGCATAGCGCAGAATGCATTGCGTCAGCGACGCGCGGCTCAGTGTATGCATGTCCGGCAGTGCTGCCTTGACTGCGGCAATCGGCTTGTCGCCGCCATAGACCGAGAGATAGAAGCGCTCGTTCGGCGATAGCATGGCAAGCCGTGCGGCCAGCTTTTCGCCTTCGCCCGGATCGTTGCTCTTGACGTTGATGTTGAAGCGGCGGGCCGGGAAGTGCGCCAGAACCTCATCCAGCGACGGCATCATGCCGATACCCTTGCCGCGAAACGGAAAGATCTTGCCGCCATCCGCCGTATAGCCATAGCCGACATCGAGGGTCTTCAACTCGGCCATGGAATGGTTGCGTGTTTCTCCCTTGCCTTCCGTGCGGCAATCCAGCGTCCAGTCGTGGAAGACGGCGAAATTGCCGTCTGTCGTCGGGTGAACATCCAGTTCGAGCGCGTCAGCGTCCAGCGCGAAGGCTGCTTCCATCGAGGGGATCGTGTTTTCGAGGTAGGCATGGCGCGGCGGCAACATGCGACTGGCCGTGCACGTCTCACCCGTCATGCCTTCCCGTGCGTAGTCCTGGGCAAGGCCGCGATGGGCAAGCACTTCCGGCTTGCCGGCGGGGCGGCTCGACAACAGCGAGGTGTTGTTGAGCCAGATGCCCGCCGCGGCGACAACAATGATGCCGAAGAAGATCGTCCGTTTGCGCATCAAGTGATTTCCGATTCGTCCGTCCTGCGCGGCATCCTGCTTTGCGATCGGACTTTTTGACGGCGACCGGGCGGCGACATCGAGATCATCCTCGATATCGCCTGGTCGGCGGCAATGAAATCGAAGAACGTGTCGACTTACGCCTTGTAGACCACCTGGCGCACGTCGATGTAGCTGGCGCGGAATCCGGCCTCGCAATAGTGCAGGTAGAACTCCCAGAGCTTCTTGAAGCGGTCGTCGAAGCCGAGCGGGACGATCTTCTCCCATGACGCCCAGAACCGGTGGCGCCATTCGGCAAGCGTGCGCGCATAGTCATCCGGAAACACGCGCTCGCGCAGATGGGCAAGGCCATGATCCTTGCCCAGTGTCTTCAGGATCGACGGTGTCGGCAGCATGCCACCCGGGAAAACATAGCGCTGGATGAAATCCGGCCTTGCGCGATAGGTGTCGTAGGCGGCTTCGTTGATGGTGATGATCTGCAGGCCGGCGGTGCCGCCGGGTCTCAGGCAAGCCTTCATCTTGCCGAAAAACACCGGCCAGTATTTCTCGCCGACCGCCTCGAACATCTCGATCGAGGCGATGCGGTCATAGGTGCCGGTTTCGTCGCGATAGTCCTGCAGCTTGATGTCGACCTTTTCGGCAAGGCCAGCCTTGGCGATGCGAGCCGTTGCAAAATCGTGCTGCTCGCGGCTGATCGTCAGCCCGGTGACGCGGCAGCCGATCTCGCGTGCGGCGAATTCGGCGAAGCCACCCCAGCCACAGCCGATTTCCAGCACATGGTCCTTCGGGCCGATCCCTGTGTCTTTCGCCAGCGCGCGATATTTGGCGGCCTGGGCGCTTTCCAGGTCGTTGGCTCCGGTCGTGTAGAGCGCCGACGAATAGGTCATGCTCGGATCGAGCCATTGCTTGTAAAAGGCGTTGCCGAGGTCGTAATGCGCCGAGATATTGCGCTTCGAACCGGTGCGGGTGTTCTGGTTGAACCAGTGGCGGATGCGCTGGACGGTGTTGATCAGCCAACTGGTGCCGCCCGCGATACGCTCGCCAATGACCGAATTGGCCACGAACAGCTCCAGGAAGCTGGTCACATCAGGGCTTTCCCAATCGCCGTCCATATAGGATTCGGCAACGCCGATCGTGCCGCCGGAAAAGGCGCGGCCGGGCAAGCGCCAATTCTTCAGCACCAGTTCGGCATCCGGGCCAGGTCCCTTGC
>NZ_RZRP01000427.1:0-5389 GCF_003997795.1 Mesorhizobium sp. M7A.F.Ca.US.005.03.2.1
TTTTGATCCGGGCGGGCTCGTCGCGACGTATGCAGCGCTTTTTCGCCGCCGCGGCGGCACCCTGCTGGAAGAAGAAGTGCGGTCACTGACGCAGCCTGCTTCCGGCTGGCACGTCCACTTGCGGAACGGGCGGCGCCTGGCCACTGAAAACATCGTCATTGCGCTCGGTGCCTGGTCGCCATCCCTCCTCAGGCCGTTGGGCGTTTCCATGCCCATGATACGCAAGCGGGGCTACCACAGGCACTACAAAGCCGATCGCCTTCCAGGCAGGCCGTTGTTCGATGTTGCCGCCGCGGCCCTCTATTGCCCCATGAGTCAAGGGCTTCGGCTGACCACGGGCGCCGAGGTTGCCCGCTTCGCGTCGACCAAGACGCCTTGGCAACTGGCCCGAGCCGAACGTATGGCGCGCGAGGTGATCGATTTCGGTGAAGCCGTCGAGCCTGAGCCCTGGGCAGGTTGGCGGCCATGCATGCCAGACATGCTTCCGGTAGTTGGCGCCGTTCCCAAAATCCCCGGTCTCTGGTGCAATTTTGGTCACGGCCATCAGGGATTTACCCTTGGACCCACAAGCGCCCGGCTATTCTCGGAACTGGCGGGCGGCAGGGCCGAAGATCAGGTGACTCAGGCTGTATCCCCTGTGCGATATCTCTGAACAACGGGGTCGCGGCTGAGCCGGATACCGCTTAGATCGAGCCCGCTTCGCATTGGATGCGAATTCTCAAATCTCACCTCCTTCCAGATTCCGCCGGTATCACCGCGGAGCCCAGATGTGCTCCTGGGCCTCCGACCGGTCGTGTTGTCGGGGACTTCAACGAGTCACGCCCCAGTGCGATTACTTCGCCGATGCCTGCATCGCACTGAACAGATCGACCACGCTTTGCGGTGCGGTGTCGTCAAAAAACCGCTTTAGGTTCTGCTCGGTTTCTTGGGCCACCTTGCCGCTTCGTGGGAAGAGTCTCTTTTCGTAGACAGTGAGTGCGGCTTCGATCTCATCAGGATAGGCAAGGAGCGCCTGGGCAAGCTCCGCGCCATCAAGCATGGCGAGGTTCGCCCCTTCGCCAGAGAATGGGGACATCAGATGCGCGGCATCGCCGAGTAAAGTTGCGCCTGGCACCCGGCTCCAGCGATGACTAACCGGGAGCGCATAGATCGGTCGAAGCACTGGATCGGTGTCGCAGTCCGTGATGAGGGCAGTCAGCTGCGGAGCCCATCCTTCGAATTGCCCGGTGATATGAGCCAACCCAGCTTCAGCGTCACTGAAATCGATCGAAGCGATCCAGTCTTCCGGTTTGTTCAAGGCGACGTAGACATGCAGACTTCCGTCGGCATTGCGATGCGCCAGGATACCTTTGCCGGGCGCAACGGCCATCAGCGTGCCGCTGCCGATCGCCTCTGCGCTCGCCTTGTGGCGCGTGTCGCCATCGAAAAGGAATGTCTCGACGAAACACGTTCCTGTGTAGGCCGGCTTTGAATCAGAAAGCAGTGGACGGACCTTCGACCACGCGCCATCAGCCCCAATGACAAGGTCGCAGGTCACCTTTGAGCCGTCCATGAAGGTGATCTCATGGCGATTGTCGTCGGTAGCTGCCACGGACGTGACCTTATGGTCCCAATGGATCATACCGGCCGGGATCGAATCGATCAGCATCTTGCGAAGCTCGCCCCGGTCCACTTCAGGACGCTCGCCGCTGTGGCTGCCCGGCCTGTCGAACAGGATATGGCAGTCCTTGTCGACAATCCGTTTTGCATCTTCGCCAGGACGGACGAGCTGAAGAAACGAGTCAAACAGACCTGCGGATTTGAGGGCGAGCTGACCGTTGTATGCGTGAATGTCGAGAAGTCCCCCCTGCGCTCTCGAGGCAGAGGAGGCGTCGGCTTCATAGAGCGTGGCTGAAACGCCATGGACATGAAGAACGCGGGCAAGCGTGAGGCCACCAAGGCCCGCACCAATGATTGCAATACGATTTCGCATTTTTAGCGCTCCAATGCATCCGTCGGAATGACGGTTGCCATGAGCCCGACTTCTCGTCGGGCGGTTGCTCTCGGAGACGCTGGCCGAACCGTGCTGTGCACAGTTGACGTGTACTCGACTGCCTGACGAAGGTGACAATGGTCAGGCAGTTGTTTTTCGCGACGGAGCCTAGAATAGGTCGGCTCCTTGCACGAAACAAGGTCCCGCTTCCCAGAAGCCACCCCGGTTTGTAGAAGGCCTTTCGCAGCCAATGTCCCGCAATGGCGCGCTTGAAAGACAGGACAAAGGCTGGTCGGTTTACGACCTGACACGACTCCGATTATCAGGAGGAGCCGTTTTCCGCGTCCATTTCCGCTATATCCTGGAACCTGTCGGCAATCCTGGGGTGAACGCGTCCGCCGTTGGCTGCACCAATGGCGACCAGCACTTCATCGGCACCCGGTGCATCGGCGATCTGGAAGTTCGCGGTGATGAAATGCGAGCGCCTCCCGTTCTCGCTCTTGTGCATCATTGGCAGTGACAACAACGCCCCCGCGGCGTTTCTGGTGTTGCAGAATTCGAGATAGGTGGTGCCGCCGACGGCATCGCGGAACAGATTGCCAAAGCGCAGCGTGTGGATCAGCGCCGAGGCGTGTTCGATTTCGCCATTGATACCGACGGCCGCGGCCTTGCCATAGGATTCGATCTCGGCCGGCGGCATCAAGGCGGTTAGCCGCTGCGTAAGTTCGGCGCCGAGCCTGGGGGCGATGTCGATGATCTCGGGGCGAAGGTTTTCGACGAAGCCGCGTCCCCTCCACGGGTTCTTCAACACGGCGGCGACGACGATCGATGTGACCGGTTTGCCAGCGACCTTGCCGCCCTCGATCAGAACCTCGTCGATGAAGGTGCAGACTTTCCTGATTTCCATTCGCGCCAACGGTCCTTTCTGCCCAAACTCGAAAGGGCCAGGCTAGGAAGGCGCGCACCACGCGTCTTCCTCTGCTTCAGAGGAAAAACCGGATGTCTCGCTCTCGGAAGACGTGTAGCTTCACTCGGCCGCGAATTGCTTATATCGGGGCTCGCAGTGCCAACAAGAACAGATCGGTCAGCCGGAACAGTCGCACCAGTGAACCATCAGTCGCAAATCCTGTCGCTACGCGACGCCGCCAGCCTGATCAACTCAGGCGGCGATCTCAGCACGGTGTTGCGTGATCTCGTGTTGGCCGCCTGCCGGCATGCCGGATGGACAATGGGGTCGATCATGAGCATCGACGCACCGCATGGCCATGCTTACGTGATCGTTCGCCACGACCCGACCTTGATCCAGCGGTCGCTCCCCGACCGCTGGGAACTCGCCACCAGTCCGTCGATCGTTGCCCTGCAACGCAACGAGGCCGTCTATATCAGGGATGCCCGGGTCTCGGAGGAGTTTCCTGGCTATCGCATGGAGGCTTTCGAACGCGACTACCGCAGCGTTCTGGTAATGCCGATGAGTTGCCTCGACGAGGCCGGAAGGCCGATGGTGCTCAGCGTCATCTCGCGAGAGATCATGGACGTCAGCGCCGACGATCTCGCCTTCATCGGGATGATCGTCCATCTCGGTGAAATCGCTGTCGAGAAACAGCACAAGCTGCGCGAGGAGAAGCGTGCATCGGAACGGCTCCAGCAGGCGCTCCAGGCACATACGTCGCTGCTGCAGCAGGCCTTGGCCGAAAGCTCGATGCCTTCGCTTGCCGGTAAGATCGCAGCATTGGTGCCCAACCCCGTCGTCGTGGTCGATTTCACCGCCAACCTGATCGTCGCCAGCCGCTCACCGAGCGAGAAGCATTTCGACGACGCGGCCTGGCAGCTTGCCGCCAACACCAGCCTGCACCGGCAGATCATGAAGGTCGCGCGGTCGGCGGTGGATCAGCCGCACAGCGAGGCTCATACGTTCTTCCTCGACGACGGCAAGCGCCGTCTGCGTCTCACCGCGAAGATCGAACCGTTGAGTGTTGATGCCGAGGCTGTCGGGGCAATGGTCATCTTCACCATGCAGGAGCCCTTCAGCCAGCTCGACCTGCTTCTGCTGGACAGCGCCAAATTCGCGCTCAGCGTCCAGATGATGCGCAGCTTCATCCGCTTCCGATTCGAGACACGCACGCTGACGGAGTTGTTCATGGAGGTGGTCGAGCATCGCTGGCACGACCCCGCCGATGTAACGCAGCGGGCGCAGCGGCTTGGCGTAGGGCTGGCATCACCAAAGCAGATGATCCTCATCGACCTGCCTGAAGCCGCCCAAAGCAGCGCCGGACGTCTGGTCGATCCGCATCATGCGGTGATCCGGTTGCTGCAGCAGAACTCGGTCGCGGCTGACATCATCGTCGTCGACAATGGCCTCGTCTGCCTGATCCCGGCTGAGCTGGGCGAAGACAAGGACCGTGTCGCCAAGCTGCTGCGCAAGGTTGCCGAGGAACTGGGGCGCCAATTCGGCCAGGAACCGTTCGTCGTTCTTTCCGGCCTCTGCACGAAACTTGCGGACTATCCCCCGGCATGGGATCGCTGCCGGCGCATGATCCGTATCGGACGCTCGTTCGGCCGGACCGGCGTCTTTGCCAGCCAGGATTTCGGCCCGCTGCCGATGCTGATCGCGGCCGCCGAGGTGGAGGATGTGCGGAGCTTCGTGCAGGACAGTGTCGGCGCCATCGCCGATCACGATCGCCGGCACGGCACCCCCTATATGGAGACGTTGTTCTCTTATCTGCGCGAAGGCTGCCGCAGCCAGGCCTGCGCTGATGCGATGGGGCTGCACGTGACCACCTTGCGGTACCGGCTGGCGCGCATCCAGGAACTGTTCGGTGTCGATCTCGATACCCCTGAGCGGCGCTTTGCTTTCGAGCTCGCCATCCGCTTGCGCGAGGTCATCGACAACCGCGATTCGGTCGAAAGATAGCATCGTTCCAGCCTCCGCCGTGCGGACTGTTTCCAGCTTGGGTATCTTCCCTGCCGTTTGCGTTGTTGTCCGCGATCCTTGCTCGCAAACACAGCAGCCTCTCTGCCTGCTGTTCCTATCAACAGGAGGAAGAACGGCTGCAGGTCAGCGGCTAACGTCTCGCGCAATACAAAGAGGGAACACGAGGCCAGATGCTGACGACTCCACAGCCAACGATCGATCCGATTGCACTGAGAAGGGCATTCGGAACCTTCGTGACCGGCGTCACAGTCATCACCACCCGCGACGCCGATGGCACGCCGCGCGGGATGACGGCCAACTCCTTTACGTCGGTCTCGCTTGATCCGCCGCTGCTTCTGGTTTGCGTCGGCAAGGCCGCTGCCAGCTATGCCGCGTTCAACGCGTCCGACTCCTTCGCGGTCAATCTTTTGCATGAGGGGCAGACTGACGTCTCGGCGGTCTTCGCCTCGAAGGCGCACGACAAGTTCGGCTCGATCAGCCATGAC
>NZ_RZRP01000428.1:0-5382 GCF_003997795.1 Mesorhizobium sp. M7A.F.Ca.US.005.03.2.1
GACCATGCCTTCATGCCGATCGCCATCCGCGTCGTCTCCGATGCGCAGTTCAAGACCTGGCTGGCGGCAGCCAAGACCGATCTGCCCGGCGCCAACAAGACGCTGATGGCCGAGGTCGACGGCCAGAACAAGGTAGCGGCCGCCGGCAACTGATGCCGCGGGTTAGCAAGATTTAGGGAACGGAGCGGAACATGGCAGACGCTGCAGCTCACGACGGGCACGACCACAAGCCTTATCACGGCTGGGTGCGCTGGGTTTATTCGACCAACCACAAGGACATCGGCACGCTCTACCTGATCTTCGCGATCATGGCCGGCATCATCGGCGGCGCCTTGTCGGTCGCCATCCGCATGGAGCTGCAGGAGCCTGGCATCCAGATCTTCAGCGGTCTGGCGCAGATGGTCTACGGCATGAACGGTGACGCCGCGATCGACGGCGGCAAGAGCATGTACAATGCCTTCGCCACCGCGCACGCCCTGATCATGATCTTCTTCATGGTCATGCCGGCGCTGATCGGCGGTTTCGCCAACTGGATGGTCCCGATCATGATCGGCGCGCCCGACATGGCGTTCCCGCGCATGAACAACATCTCCTTCTGGCTGCTGCCGCCGGCCTTCATCCTGCTGCTCACCTCGATGTTCATGCCGAGCGCACCGGGTGCCTATGGCGTCGGTGGCGGCTGGACGCTTTATCCGCCATTGTCGACTTCGGGCCAGCCCGGGCCGGCCATGGATCTGGCGATCCTGTCGATCCACATTGCCGGTGCCTCGTCGATCCTCGGCGCCATCAACTTCATCACCACCATCTTCAACATGCGCGCGCCTGGCATGACGCTGCACAAGATGCCGCTGTTTGCCTGGTCGGTGCTGATCACCGCCTTCCTGCTCCTGCTGTCATTGCCGGTTCTGGCCGGCGGCATCACCATGCTGCTCACCGACCGCAATTTCGGCACCACCTTCTTTGCGCCCGATGGCGGCGGCGACCCGATCCTGTTCCAGCACCTGTTCTGGTTCTTCGGTCACCCTGAAGTGTACATCCTGATCCTGCCGGGCTTCGGCATCATCAGCCACGTCATCTCGACCTTCTCGAGGAAGCCGGTGTTCGGTTACCTCGGCATGGCCTACGCCATGGTGGCGATCGGCGCCGTCGGCTTCATCGTCTGGGCGCACCACATGTACACGACCGGCCTGTCGCTCGACACGCAGCGCTACTTCGTCTTCGCCACCATGGTCATCGCGGTGCCGACAGGCGTGAAGATCTTCTCCTGGATCGCGACGATGTGGGGCGGGTCGATCTCGTTCAAGACGCCGATGCTGTGGGCGCTGGGCTTCATCTTCCTGTTCACCATCGGCGGCGTCACCGGCGTCCAGCTGGCCAATGCCGGCCTCGACCGCTCGCTGCATGACACCTATTTCGTCATCGCCCACTTCCACTACGTGCTGTCGCTGGGCGCGGTGTTCGCCATCTTCGCCGGCTGGTACTACTGGTTCCCGAAGATGACCGGCTACATGTATTCGCCCGTCATCGCCAACACCCACTTCTGGGTCACCTTCGTCGGCGTGAACCTGATCTTCTTCCCGCAGCACTTCCTCGGTCTCGCCGGCATGCCGCGCCGCACCATCGACTACCCCGATGCGTTTGCCGGCTGGAACTATGTGTCGTCCATCGGCTCCTACATCTCGGCCGTCGGCGTCCTGATCTTCCTCTATGGCGTGTTCGAGGCCTTCCAGAAGAAGCGGATCGCCGGCGCCAACCCATGGGGCGAGGGCGCAACGACGCTCGAATGGCAGCTGCCTTCGCCGCCGCCCTTCCACCAGTGGGAACAGCTGCCGAAGATCAAGTAAGGCGGCTGCCCGCTCGAATACGAAACCGCCGGTCCGCCGGCGGTTTTGGCCAACGGATGATGGACTTAAGTACGCATGGCCCTTGTCGACGACCCATTGATTGACGAAGCGGGCTTTCGCATGTCGGAAGCGACGGCGGGCGATTTCTTCGCGCTGCTGAAGCCGCGCGTCATGTCGCTGGTGGTGTTCACCGCCTTTGTCGGCCTGGTCGCCGCCCCCGTGACCATCAACCCTCTGCTGGCGGTGATCGCCATCCTGGCTATTGCGATAGGTGCTGGCGCCTCCGGCGCGCTCAACATGTGGTACGATGCCGACATCGATGCCGTGATGACCAGGACCGCCAGCCGCCCGGTCCCGGCCGGTCGCATCCAGCCGCACGAAGCGCTGACCTTCGGGCTGGTGCTGTCGGTGCTGTCGGTGATGACGCTCGGCGTGCTGGTCAACTGGCTGGCGGCGACGCTGCTGGCCTTCACCATCTTCTTCTACGCCGTCGTCTACACGATGTGGCTGAAGCGCTGGACGCCGCAGAACATCGTCATCGGCGGGGCCGCCGGTGCCATTCCGCCCGTGATCGGCTGGGCCGCGGTGACCGGGACGGTCAGCCTCGAAAGCGTTGTCTTGTTCCTGATCATCTTCCTGTGGACGCCGCCGCATTTCTGGGCGCTGGCGCTGTTCAAGTCCGAGGACTATGCCAAGGCCGGCATTCCGATGATGCCCAACGTCGCCGGCCACGCTTCGACCCGCCGCCAGATCTTCGCCTATGCCCTGGTGCTGGCCCCGGTAGGCGTGCTGCCGTGGCTGCTCGGCTACACCACGCCCTTCTATGGCGTGGCCGCCCTGCTGCTCGGGATCGGTTTTGCCTGGTACGCGTGGAAAGTGCTTGGCATGGCCGACGATGACCGCGTCATGAAACCGGCCAAGGCCCTGTTCGCCTATTCGCTGCTTTATCTCTTCGCCATCTTCGCTGCCTATCTGGCCGACAGCGTTGTCGAACGCGCGCTTGCCATGGGTGGAGCATGACCATGATCGAGGAAAAGCTCGAGACCGTCACGTTGACCGAGCGTCAGAAGAAGGCGCAGCGCAGCCGTTCCATCGCCATCGGCGTGGCGCTGGCGCTGCTGGTGGTCATTTTCTACATCGCGACGATCGTGAAGTTCGGCCACAATCTGGGCACGATGTGATGAGCGTCGAGAAGTCCAGGAAAGCGGCGGGCAAGAACAGCAACGTCATCGTCGCGGCTGTCTGCCTCGCCTTCTTCACCGGCATGATCGGCATGGCCTATGCCGCGGTGCCGCTCTACAAGATGTTTTGCCAGGCGACCGGCTATGGCGGCACGACGCAACGTGCCGAGAAGCAGTATGCCGGCCGCGTGCTCGACCGCGAGATCACCGTCCGCTTCGATGCCAACGTCGCCGGCGTGCCATGGGAGTTCCAGCCGGTCCAGCGCTCGATGACGATGAAGATCGGCGAGACCGTGCAGGCGCACTACCAGGCTACCAACAAGTTCGATCGTCCCGTGACCGGCCGCGCCACCTTCAACGTGCAGCCTGAGCTGGCGGGACCTTATTTCAACAAGGTCGAGTGCTTCTGCTTCACCGACACGACGCTGAAGCCCGGCGAGACGCTGGACATGCCGGTCCTGTTCTACGTGGACCCCGACATCGTCAATGTGCCGGAGCTCAAGGACGTGAAGACGATCACGCTGTCCTACACGATGTTCCCGGTCGAGAAGACCAAGCCGGTCGCCTCCTCGGCGCCGACCGATGGCAACAGCAAGACAATTTCGAATACCGAAGCAAATCTCGGGGGTTGATATGGCAGACGCGCACGCAAAACCACAGCATGACTATCATCTCGTCGACCCGAGCCCATGGCCTTTCCTAGGCTCGGTAGGGGCGCTCGTCATGGCCTTTGGCGGTGTCGCCCTGATGGAATATCTGAAGGGCGGGTCGTTCCCGATCTTCGGCTTCAACATCGCCAATCCGTGGCTGTTCTTCATCGGCCTCGTGATCGTCCTCTACACCATGTTCGCCTGGTGGTCGGACACGATCAAGGAAGCGCATGAGGGTCATCATACGCGGGTCGTGTCGCTGCACCTGCGCTATGGCATGATCATGTTCATCGCCTCGGAGGTGATGTTCTTCGTTGCCTGGTTCTGGGCCTATTTCGATGCCAGCCTTTTTGCCGGTGAGGCACAGAACTACGCGCGCGCCACATTTACTGGTGGCGTCTGGCCGCCGAAGGGCATGGAGGTTCTCGATCCCTTCCATTTGCCGCTCTACAACACCGTCATCCTGCTGCTGTCGGGCACCACGGTGACCTGGGCGCACCATTCGCTTCTTCACGGCGACCGCAAGGGGCTGATCAACGGCCTGGTGCTGACCGTCGGCCTCGGCATGCTGTTCACCATGGTGCAGGCCTACGAATACATGCACGCTCCGTTCGCTTTCAAGGATTCCATCTATGGCGCCACCTTCTTCATGGCGACCGGCTTCCACGGTTTCCACGTCATCATCGGCACCATCTTCCTGTTGGTCTGCCTGATCCGGGCGATGAAGGGTGATTTCACCCCCAAGCAGCATTTCGGCTTCGAGGCGGCCGCCTGGTACTGGCACTTCGTCGACGTGGTCTGGCTGTTCCTGTTCGCCTCGATCTACGTCTGGGGATCGGTCGGCGCGGTGATCGAGGGCCACTGATCCAGGCCTGAGGGATTTTCATTTCTGGAGGCGGCCGCGGCAACGTGGCCGCCTTCTTCTTTTTGGCGCAATGATCGCTGATCGATAGCCAATGCGACTGACAATCTTCCGGGCTATTTGCGCATTGATGATCGGGGCACTCCCGGCCTTTGCCGGCGAGAAGGTGGGCCTGGTGCGTGTTCACAAGGCCGAACGCCGGCTGGAACTGATCGGCGACGGCAAGGTCCTGCGAAACTACGGCATCGCGCTCGGCGGCGATCCCGTCGGGCACAAGCACCAGGAGGGCGATCAACGCACGCCCGAGGGGAACTATGTCCTCGACTGGCGCAACCCGAACAGCATCGCGCATAAATCGATCCATATTTCGTACCCCAATGCCGACGATGAGGCCGCCGCCAAGGCGCGCAATGTCGGCGCGGGCGGCATGATCATGATCCACGGCCAGCCGAATGGTTATGGCTGGTGGGGCTGGCTGCTTCAATTGGTCGACTGGACCGACGGCTGCATTGCGGTTACGGACTCCGACATGGACGAAATCTGGGCGCTGGTGGCCGATGGCACACCGATCGAAATCGAGCGGTAAGCAATGAGCGACGACGCTCCTATGAGTGAAGACAGAGCGATCTGGCCGCCGATCGATCCGATCTCGGCCGGCCTGCATGGCCGCTGCCCGCGCTGCGGCGAGGGGCGGTTGTTCTCCGGCTTCCTCACTGTCGGCAAGCGCTGCGTCAATTGCGGCCTCGATTATTCCTACGCCGATGCCGGCGACGGGCCGGCGGTGTTCGTCATCCTGATCATAGGCTTCCTTATCGTCGGCCTGGCGCTCTGGGTTGAAGTCACGC
>NZ_RZRP01000429.1:0-5380 GCF_003997795.1 Mesorhizobium sp. M7A.F.Ca.US.005.03.2.1
GCGCAGGCCGACGTGCGCTTTACCAATCACCGCATGTCAGGTGCCATTTCGGAATTCGACGTGGTGATCCGCGACCGCAAGACCGGCGGCCAGACTGTCATAGCAGGCCTGCGCCTGCCGATGCCCGGCCGTCACAACGTCTCCAACGCGACGGCAGCAATCGCGGTCGCGCACGAACTCGGCCTGTCGGCCGAGGCGATCAAGAAGGGCCTGTCGTCCTTCGCCGGCGTCAAGCGCCGCTTCACCCATACCGGTTCGTGGGACGGCGTCGAAATATTCGACGATTACGGCCACCATCCGGTCGAGATCTCGGCGGTGCTGAAGGCGGCGCGCAGCGCCACCCAGGGTCGTGTCATCGCCATTGCCCAGCCGCATCGCTTCACCCGGCTGCATGATCTGTTCAACGAGTTTTCCACCTGCTTCAACGACGCCGACACAGTAATGGTGGCGCCGGTCTACGCGGCCGGCGAAGAGCCGATCGACGGCGTCAGCTCGGACGCGCTGGTGTCGCGCATCCGCGCCGGCGGTCATCGCGACGCGCGCTACATCGAGGGCCCGGCGGCGATTGCGCCCATCGTCCGTGACCTGGCCAAGCCGGGCGATTTCGTCGTCTTCCTTGGAGCCGGCAACATCACCCAATGGGCCTATGCGTTGCCCAAGGAGCTTGGCGGGACCGTCTCATGATGCACGGCCAGGCCCTGATCGACAGACTTGGCGACCGGCTTGCCGGCCTGCGTGGCCGCCTGACGCCGAACGCCGAGATGGACAAGATCACCTGGTTCCGTGCCGGGGGGCTGGCTGAAGCGTTGTTCCAGCCGGCCGATGAGGAGGACCTTGCCGCGTTCCTGAAAGCCGTTCCCGAAGAGATACCGCTGACGGTCGTCGGCGTCGGCTCCAACCTTCTGGTCCGCGATGGCGGCATCGAGGGCTTTGTCATTCGGCTTTCGGCCAAGGGCTTCGGCGATGCCGAGGTGATTTCGCCAATCAGGATCAAGGCGGGAGCTGCTACCCCCGACAAGCGCGTCGCAGCGGTGGCGCTCGAGGCCGGCATTGGCGGCTTTCATTTCTACCACGGCATTCCGGGTGCAATCGGCGGTGCGCTGCGAATGAATGCCGGCGCCAATGGCGTCGAGACGCGCGAGCGCGTCATCGAAGTGCGAGCACTCGATCGCAAGGGCAATGTGCAGACGCTGAGCAATGCCGATATGGGATACGCCTATCGCCATTCGGCGGCTCCTTCCGGGCTGATCTTCACCTCCGCCGTGTTCGAAGGCTTTGCCGAGGACAGGGCGACCATCAAGGCTGCGATGGAGGCCGTGCAGAACCATCGTGAGACCGTGCAGCCGATCCGCGAGAAGACCGGCGGCTCGACCTTCAAGAATCCCGACGGCACATCGGCCTGGAAGGAGATCGACAAAGCGGGCTGCCGCGGCCTGATGATCGGCGGCGCGCAGATGTCGCCGATGCATTGCAACTTCATGATCAACACCGGAACCGCGACCGGCTACGACCTTGAATATCTCGGCGAGACGGTGCGCACGCGGGTGCTGGAGAATTCCGGTATCCGGCTGCAATGGGAAATCAAGCGCATCGGCAATTTCCGGCCAGGGCATGCCGTTCAGGAGTTTCTCGGGCAGCTCCTTTAAGGTGCTGATATTCAGGTGATGCTCCGCTCCGGTTCTCGAAAGCCATCGTTTTCGACTCGGCCTGACCTGAATCTCGACACACCTAGCGCCTCGTTGAAGTTCATGTGATGCGTGAACTTCAACGAGGCGAAAAACGGTCCGCGACCGTTGCCGCAAAGACTCAACGACACGCTTTTCGCATCCATTTTCTCAGAAAGTGAATCTCTCGGAATCGTAAGCACTTGCCAGTGAATCAACTCTCTGATTCTCTGCTCGAAAGCGTTTCCTGATTTGAGTCGTTCGACGCGTTTTCAGCGTTTTCCGTCTGGGGGGCAACCTGCCGGGAGACTCTGACTCAATGTTGCGGAAAATCTGGTTTTGGTCCGCCGTGAGAGAGGGGATGCCGGGGAATGAAAAACAAGCATGTGGCCGTCCTGCTGGGTGGTTTTTCGTCCGAGCGGCCCGTGTCCCTGTCCTCCGGAAAGGCTTGCGCCGATGAGCTTGAGAAGGAAGGTTACCAGGTCACCCGCGTCGATGTCCGGCGCGATGTCGGCTCCGTGCTTGCCGAGCTCAAGCCCGATGTCGCCTTCAATGCGCTGCACGGCCCTTTCGGCGAGGATGGCACCATCCAAGGCATCCTCGAATATCTCGGCATTCCCTACACCCATTCCGGCGTGCTCGCCTCGGCTCTGGCCATGAACAAGGAGCAGGCCAAACGGGTTGCCAAGTCGGTCGGCATCGTGGTCGCCGAATCGAAGGTCGCCAGCCGCTTCGCCATCCAGAACAAGCATCCGATGAAGCCGCCCTATGTGGTCAAGCCGGTCAATGAGGGCTCAAGCTTCGGCGTCGTCATCGTGCATGAAGGCCAGTCGCATCCGCCGCAGGTTCTTGGCTCGTCGGAATGGAAATATGGCGATGCCGTCATGGTCGAGCGCTACATTCACGGCAGGGAGCTGACCTGCGCGGTGATGGGCGATGTGGCGCTGGGGGTCTGCGAGATCATCCCGACCGGCCATTCCTTCTACGACTATGATTCAAAATATGTCGCCGGGGGATCAAAGCACGAATGCCCCGCAAAAGTTTCACCGAATATTTACCAAAAAATACAAACACTGGCGCTCAAGGCTCACCAAGCGATCGGCTGTCGGGGCGTTTCCCGGTCGGACTTCCGTTATGACGATCGGCATTCCGAAAACGGCGAGATTGTCTGGCTCGAGGTCAACACCCAGCCGGGTATGACGCCGACGTCCTTGGTGCCTGAAATCGCCGCCCAGGCCGGGCACTCGTTTGGCGATTTGTTGAGTTGGATGGTGGAGGACGCTTCGTGTCTGCGTTGAAATGGGGACAGGGTAGGGAGAGGGGCGCGGCCGGTCCGGCGCTGTTCGGCCTGTCGTTGCCGTTGGACCATTTCGTGCTGCCGCGGATGCTGCGCCGCCCGGTGCGCATTATGGCGCGCCTCGGTGTCGGGGAATTCCAGGCGCCGCGCTTTTCCGCGGCCATGATGTCGGCCGTGCTGATTTTCTCGAGCAGTGCCTATGGCGCCTATCTCGGCGGTCATATCGACGGTATCGTGCAGAGCATCACCGCCCGTACCGGATTTGCCGTCGATCAGGTCAAGGTGGTGGGCAATCGCCAGACCTCGGAAATCGATATACTCGACAGGCTTGAACTCGACGGCTGGACGTCGCTGATCGGCTTTAATGCCGAGGCCGCGCGGGAACGAATTGCGACCTTGCCGTGGATCGAGGTCGCGGCGGTGCGCAAGGTCTATCCGCATACGCTGGAAGTGCGTGTCGAGGAGCGTGAGGCTTTCGCGCTCTGGCAGCAGGGTGACGAGCTTTCGGTCATCGAGAGGAATGGCGCCATGATCGCGCCGTTCTCGGGCGGCAAGCAGGTGCTTCTGCCTCTGCTGATCGGCACCGGCGCGCCGGCGAGCGCGCCCGATTTCCTGGCCAAGGTCGAAAAATATCCCGAGCTCGCGAACCGGATCAAAGGTTATATCCGTGTCGGCGAACGGCGCTGGGACCTGAAGCTGGACAATGGCATCACCATCAAGCTTCCCGAGGACGACGAGGATCAGGCCCTCGCCGAACTCGTGAAGATGGATCATGACAACGGTTTGCTGTCGCGCGACATCGCCGCCGTCGACATGCGCCTGACGGACCGGCTGGTCGTCCAGTTGACGGCGGAAGCGGCGACGCAGCGCGAAGCCGCCCTCAACGAGAAACCCAAGAGCCTGAAGCGCAAGCCGGAGACGAAGATATGAGCTGGCTTGGCAGTCCTGGCGATGCCGCGTCGCGCCGGTCTGGCACCCTGACGGTGCTGGATGTCGGTTCGAGCAAGGTCTGCTGCATGGTGGCCAAGCTCAAGCCGTGCGATGACGGCAAGCTGCTGCGCGGCCGTTCGCACCGGATCCAGGTGATCGGCATCGGCCATCAGAAGTCGCAAGGCGTGAAGTCGGGTGTCGTGGTCGATCTCGACAGGGCGGAGCATGCCATCCACCTTTCCGTCGACGCAGCCGAGCGCATGGCCGGGCTGACGGTCGATTCGCTGATCGTCAACATGACGGCCGGCCGGCTGAAGAGCGAAGCCTTCTCCGCCACCATCAATCTTGGCGGCCACGAGGCCGACGAGGCCGACATCAAGCGCGTTCTCGGTGCTGGCGCCAAGCAGGCGCTGAAGGCCGAGCGCGAAGTGATCCATTCGCTTCCCGTCGGCTTCTCGCTGGATGCCGAACGCGGCGTGCGCGATCCGCGCGGCATGGTCGGCGACGCACTCGGCGTCGACATGCATGTGCTGACCGGCGACGCCGCGCCGATGCGCAATCTGGAGCTGTCCATCAACCGTTCGCATCTGTCGGTCGAGCGCATGGTGGCGACGCCCTATGCCAGCGGGCTGGCGGCGCTGGTCGACGACGAGCTGGAAATGGGTGCGGCCTGCATCGACATGGGCGGCGGCACGACGACGATCTCGGTGTTTTCGGAAGGCAAGTTCGTCCATGGCGACGCCATCGCCATCGGCGGCAACCATGTCACGCTGGACATGGCCAAGGGGTTGTCGACCTCGCTTGATGCCGCCGAACGGCTGAAGGTGATGCATGGTTCGGCGCTGCCCGGCAGCGCCGACGATCGCGACCTGGTCTCGATCCAGCCGATCGGCGACGATGGCGACGTGCCCTTGCAGATCCCGCGCTCGGTGATGACGCGTATCGTGCGCGCCCGCATCGACGAGACGCTCGAACTGCTGCGCGACCGGCTGAACAAGTCCGGCTATGGCAATGCAGTGGGCAAGCGTGTGGTTCTTACCGGCGGCGCCAGCCAGCTTGCCGGCCTGCCGGAGGCGGCGCGCCGCATCCTGGGACGAAATGTGCGCATCGGCCGCCCGCTCGGCGTGGCCGGCCTGCCGGAAGCGGCGAAGGGGCCGGCCTTCTCGGCCGCGGTGGGGCTTCTGATCTACCCGCAGATGGCGAGCTTCGAGAGCCATCCGGCGAAAGGAATTTCCGGTCTCAAAATGACCGGAACGGGCGGAAAACTGCATCGCATGAGTCAGTGGTTGAGAGACAGTTTCTAAAATTGACGGGGACAGCCCCATAGGCGGCCGCGGCGGCGAAGCGGCGTGAAAGGCAAAGGACGGAGACAATGACCATCAATCTGCAAAAGCCGGACATCACCGAGCTTAAGCCGCGCATCACCGTGTTCGGTGTCGGCGGCGGCGGCGGCAATGCCGTCAACAACATGATCACCGCCGGTTTGCGC
>NZ_RZRP01000042.1:0-16256 GCF_003997795.1 Mesorhizobium sp. M7A.F.Ca.US.005.03.2.1
GCGCTGCTCGGCCTCGAACCGAAGGACATCGACGTTGTCGTCAATTCGCATTTCCACTTCGATCATTGCGGCGGCAACAAGTATTTTCCGCACGCCAAGAAGATCTGCCACCGGACCGAGGTGCCGCAGGCCTGCAATCCCGAACCTTTCGAGCATCTCGGCTATTCCGATCTGAGTTTTTCGGCGGAGGCTGCCGAAGCGCGTGGCGCGACCGGGCAATTGCTTGCGGGAACGACACGGGCGAATTCGACCTTTGAAAGCATCGATGGCGACGTCGAGCTTGCCAGGGGCGTCCGGCTGATCTCGACGCCCGGCCATTCGATCGGCCATTACAGCCTGCTGGTCGAGTTCCCCAAGCGCAAGCCGATCATGTTCACGATCGATGCGGCCTATACGCAGAAGAGCCTCGAGACGCTGTGCCAGGCGGCCTTCCACATCGATCCGGTGGCGGGCGTCAATTCGATGCGCAAGGTGAAGAAACTCGCCGAAGACCATGGCGCCGAGCTGATGTACTCGCACGACATGGACAACTTCAAGACCTACAAGACCGGCACGCAATTCTACGGCTGACCGCCGCCAATCCGGAGACAAGACGATGCGCTATCTCGAACACGCCGATCCGATCATCACCCTGACCGCGGGACCGGTGAACGCCTATGCCGAAGTGCTGCGCGGTCTCGGCCGCACGGTGCTCTACGACTACGACCCGGCGTTCCAGCTTTTCTATGAGGGTGTGGTCGACAAGGCGCAAAAGGCGATGCGGCTGTCGAACAAGCCGGTCATCCTGCATGGCGAGCCGGTGCTTGGCCTGGAGGCCGCCGCGGCCTCGCTGATCACGCCGGACGATGTCGTGCTCAACCTTGCCTCCGGCGTTTACGGCAAGGGGTTCGGCTATTGGGCGAAGCGCTATTCGCCACATCTGCTCGAGATCGAGGTGCCCTACAACGAGGCGATCGATCCGCAGGCGGTCGAGGCAATGCTGAAGAAGCATCCGGAAATCACCATCGTGTCGGTCTGCCACCATGACACGCCATCCGGCACCATCAATCCGATCGACGCCATCGGTGCGCTGGTTTCAGCGCATGGCGGCTATCTCATCGTCGATGCCGTCTCGTCCTTTGGCGGCATGAGGACGCATCCGCAGGATTGCAAGGCCGATATCTATGTCACCGGCCCGAACAAATGCCTGGGGGCGCCTCCCGGCCTGACGATGATGGGCGTCAGCGAGCGGGCCTGGGCCAAGATGAAGGGCAACGAGGCAGCCCCCCGCGCGTCGATGCTGAGCATCGTCGACTGGGAGCATGCGTGGTCGCGGGAAAAGCCGTTTCCGTTCACGCCGTCGGTCTCGGAGATCAACGGGCTCGATGTCGCGCTCGACCTCTATCTCAATGAGGGGCCGGAGGCGGTATGGGCGCGCCACGCGCTCACCGCCAAGGCCATGCGCGCCGGCGTCACCGCGATGGGCCTGTCGATCTGGGCCGCCAGCGACAGCATCGCGTCGCCGACCACGACCGCTGTCCGCACCCCCGAAGGCGTCGACGAGAAGGCGCTTCGCCAGGCTGCCCGTGCCCGTTACGGGGTGGTGTTTTCGTCTGGCCGCGGCGAGACATTGGGCAAGCTGACGCGCATCGGCCATATGGGTCCGACCGCCCAGCCGATCTATGCGATCGCGGCGCTGACGGCACTTGGCGGCGCCATGAACGCGGCCGGCCAGAAACTGGCGATCGGCAGGGGTATCGACGCGGCGCTGGCCGTGATCGACGCCGACGCCTGAACAGATATCACCACGGATTGAGGGAGCATTTTCATGACTGAACGGCTTGCGGGGAAGACGGCCCTGGTTACGGGCGCTGCGCAGGGTATCGGCAAGGCGATCGCCGCGCGGCTCGCCGCCGACGGGGCAACCGTCATCGTCAGCGACATCAATTCCGAAGGCGCCAAGGCGGCGGCCACGGCAATAGGCGGAAGGGCGAGGGCGATTGCCGCCGACATTTCCGATCCGGCCTCCGTCAAGGCACTCTTCGCCGAAATCCAGACCCTGACCGGGGGCATCGACATCCTGGTCAACAATGCCAGCATCGTGCCGTTCGTCGCCTGGGACGATGTCGACCTCGACCATTGGCGCAAGATCATCGACGTCAATTTGACAGGCACCTTCATCGTCAGCCGCGCCGGCACGGACCAGATGCGTGCGGCAGGCAAAGCTGGGCGGGTGATCAGCATCGCATCCAACACCTTCTTTGCCGGCACGCCGAACATGGCGGCCTATGTCGCGGCCAAGGGCGGCGTCATAGGCTTCACCAGGGCGCTCGCCACCGAACTCGGCAAATACAACATCACCGCCAATGCGGTGACGCCCGGCCTGGTCGAGAGCGACGGCGTCAAGGCGAGCCCGCACAATGAGGCGTTCGGCTTCGTCGAGATGCTTCAGGCGATGAAAGGCAAGGGGCAGCCGGAACATATCGCCGATGTGGTCTCGTTCCTGGCTTCCGACGATGCGCGCTGGATCACCGGCCAGACGCTCAATGTCGACGCCGGGATGGTGCGCCACTAGCCAAAGCGCATCCCAAAACCTGTTGCGCATTTCCGGGCGACCTGCATGGGGTCGCAGCAGCGGACGAGCGCGGCCAATCAAGGAAAAATCACAGTGGACTTCGGATTCGACACGTCGGCTTTCGACGGGCTGACGATTGCAATGCTGGTCGCCGGTCTGGCCATGACCGGAATGGCCTCCGGCGTGCTCGCCGGTCTGCTGGGGGTCGGCGGCGGCATCGTCATCGTCCCGGTGCTGTTCTGGGTGCTTAGCCTGTTCCACTTTTCGCCTGCTGTGATCAGCCATCTGGCTGTCGCGACGTCGCTTGCGGTCATCATCCCCACCTCGATCTCGTCAATGCGGTCGCACAACAGGCGCGGCAATGTCGATCGGCCTCTGCTCACTCTGTGGGGACCGGCCGTTTTCGTGAGTGCCCTGATCGGTGGCATCACGTCGAAGTTCATCCCGGGCGCCGGCTTGCGGCTGGTTTTCGGCGTCGTCGGCCTGCTGGTGGCCCTCAACATGGCGTTGCCGAAGCACCTCGTGATCTCCGATCACTTGCCGCAGAGCGGCTGGATCAACCGTGCGATCGCTTCTGTGATCGGCTTTGTCTCTTCGCTCATGGGAATTGGCGGCGGCACGCTCTCGGTGCCGACGCTTTCCAGCTTTTCCTTTCCGGTGCACCGGGCCGTCGGCACATCGTCGGCGCTTGGCCTGCTTATCGCGCTTCCGGCAGTGGCCGGCTTCATCTGGTCGGGTCTCGCAATTGCAGGCAGGCCTCCGCTCAGCCTGGGTTACGTCAGCCTGCCGGCGGTTGCCATCATAGCGCCCGTGAGCTTCCTGTTCGCACCCTTGGGCGCAAGGCTCGCCCACGCGCTCAATCCGCGCTACCTGAAACTTGCCTTTGCATTCTTCCTGGCGATCACGGCCGGGCGAATGCTGCTGTCTTGAATTTCGCTGGGCGGCGTACGGCTATTTTTCCCGCATCGCCCGGCGGAAGTTCTGCGTGATCGGCTCGGCGAGATAAGAGAGAACGGTGCGAGCCCCCGTCCGGATCATCGTCTCGCTCGACATGCCGGGCAGCAGCTTGCGGCCCTCCAGCTTGCCGAGTTCGCTTTTGTCGATCAGAACCGTCGCGGCGAAATACGGTGCGCCGCTTCGTTCCTCAACCATGCGGTCAGCCGACACGATCTCCACGACACCCTCGAGCGGCGGCAGGTTGTAGCGGGCGAAGGCCGGGAAGCTGACGCGCGCGGGCTGTCCGGGTGTGATCGTCTCGACATCCTCCGGCTTGACCATGGCCTCGACCACGAGTTGTTGTCCGAGCGGTACGATCGTCATCAATGTCTCACCGGGTTTCACGACACCGCCCGCCGTATGGACCTTCAGCTCCATGACGATGCCGTCAACGGGCGCGACGACGTTGGTACGGCTCAGCACGTCCCTGGCGGAACGCTCCTGCTGTCCGAGGTCAAACAATTCCGCCTCGACCTTGCTCAACTCGTCGACGGCCTCGTTCAGACGCACTGTGTTGAGGTTCAGGATCTGCATGTCGATCTCGGCCATTGCGCTTCCGGCACGGGCGATTGCCGCGACATTGGTGGCGCGCTCCCCCTCGATCTCCCGCTGTTGGCGTCTGAGCAACAGGTTCCGTTCGCGGGTGGTCAGCCCTTTCTTGAGCAGCCCCTCAAGGTCTTTGCTTTCACCCTCGATTGCCTCGATCTGTTTGTCCTTGGTGACGATAAGCTCTTCCAGTCCCTTTATCTCCTCCTCGGTCTGGTGGCGGCGCTGGCTGAGGATTTCCCGCTCGTCCGCCAGATTGTGGTGCTTCGCAGCGAACACGTCACGCTGTGCGGCCACCGCGTCCTTTGCGGCGGCGGCGGGGTTTGCAAGCAACGCCGGATCAAACTCGATCTCGGCCCTGCCGTCACGCTCGGCCCTGAGACGCGCGGCCAGCGCCTCACGCGTTGCTATCCGGTTCTGGATCAGGTCGAGCTGCGCTTTTGCCTGCGTGTCGTCGAGCCGGACGAGGATCTTGCCCGCCTTGACGATATCCCCGTTGGCGGCGTTCAACTCCGCAATGATGCCGCCCTCGAGGTGCTGGATCAGCTTGCGGTCGCCGGCGACCTTGATAACGCCCGGCGCCACAGCGGCGCTGTCCAACGGCGCCAGAGCCGCCCAGCCCCCGGCCACGCCGAAGAACAGGAACATGATCGCGAAGCCGGTGCAGGTCACGCCTGTCAGGCGCAAGGGCAGCGGTTTCAGCAGAGAGGGTGGCGGGGTGGGTAACAGCACGACGCTCATATCTGTCCTCGTTTCATGCCTGGTTCGCCACTTCGGTCGTGCTCAATGCACTTTGACGCGACGGACGCTTTGAAGAGGGGCTTGGCCCGTTGCCGACGCCGATCACGGCGGCGGAGATTTCTGGCGCGTGACTCACAGGTATCTGGCTCACCTGGCGGATGCGCGCGGCGAGTTCGTTGAAGACATAGTCACGTGAACCGAACAGGTCTTGCTGGCCACGGTTGATGACCAACACCTTGTCGACCTTCTCCATGATGTTAGGGCGGTGTGCGATCAGGATGACGGTCGTTTTCGTCGCCTTGGCGATGCCGATGGCGGCGGCCAGCGCGTCTTCGCCCTCCTTGTCGAGGTTGGAATTGGGCTCGTCGAGGATAAGGAGTGCCGGGTCGCCGTAGAGTGCCCGCGCCAACCCGATGCGCTGGCGCTGCCCGCCTGACAGGACGGCGCCGGATTCGCCGATCTCGGTGGCGTAACCCTTCGGCAGTCCCTTGATCAGTTCGTGGACTCCGGCCAGCTGCGCGGCCTTGATCACGCTGTTGAAGACCGTTGGATTGAGAGTGGCGAAGCGGCAGATGTTTTCCGAGACGGTGCCGGCGAAGAGCTCGATGTCTTGCGGCAGGTAGCCGACGTGGCGGCCCCGGTCCTCCGACGCCCATTGGGCGACGTCCATGCCGTCGAGCAACGCACGGCCTGCGGATGGGCGCCAGGCGCCGGCCAGCACGCGCGCCAGGCTTGTCTTGCCGGCCGCGCTCGGACCGATCAACGCCATCACTTCCCCGGGGTTGAGGTGGAAGTTGATTCCTTTCAGAATCGGCTCGCCGCCGCCCTGCCGGGCGAGTCCGATGTTGTCGGCCTCAAACCTGCCTTTCGGGCGCGGCAACGGCAAGGCCGGTGTGGCCTCCTGGTACTGACCGGCGACTGCAACCAGGCGTTTGTAGGCGGCGCGGGCCCCTACGGTCGCCTTCCACGTGCTGATCGCCTGTTCGACCGGGGCCAACGCGCGGCCCATCAGGATGGAAGCGGCGATCATGATGCCGCCTGAAGCCTCGTTCCGCAGTACAAGATAAGCGCCGAGGCCGAGGATGGCCATCTGGAGGGCCTGACGGAAGGAGCGCGCGATGGCCGAGATGGTGCCGCCCCGGCTGCTGGCGCGGGATTGTCCGTCGTTCGCCTCGTCCTGGTGGACTTTCCAAATTTCGAGCAGGGGCTTCAACATGCCCATGGACTGCACGACCTCGGCGTTCCGGATCACGGCGTCAGCCTGTGTGTAAGCCCGGACCTGTGCGCTGCCGGCTTCCGTCAGCGGCTTGCGTGTCATGTACTCGTTCAGGATCGCCAGTGCCAGCAATACAATCCCACCGCACAATGCCAGCCAGCCCAACCAGGGGTGCATGAGGAAGATGGCGGCGAAGAAGATCGGCGCCCAAGGCGCGTCCAGGATCGGGTAGATGCTCGGGCTTGTGAAGAAATTCCGCACCTGATCCAGGTCGCGTAGCGCGCGGGTGGTAACCTGGCCGGGCGCCGCGGCGGCGTACTCTACCGATGCGGTCAGGAGAACCGGCGCTAACCGCGCGTTCATCCACGTTCCGACTTTGGCCAGCAGGCGCTGGCGCACCACTTCCAGTGCCGCCATTGTCGCGAGCGCCGTGGCCGCGATCAACGTCAAGGCGACCAGTGTCTCCGTGCTGTGACTGCCCAGCACGCGGTGGTAGACTTGGAGCATGTACAGCGCCCCGGTCAGCATCAGCACGTTGATCCCGGCGCTGAACCAGACGAGCGGCCGGATGGCGCGTCTGGCCTCTTTCATCACCACCTGCAGGGCAGAGGGACGTGAGTTAGCTGGTTTGGCCATGTTATGTCTCTGCTCGGCGTGCGGGTTGCAACAGGCGCGCGAGGCACGCGATTGTGTCCACAGGGGGAGGGAGGCAGCGCTAACTGCCTCCCCTTGGCTCAGTGCTAGACGATGTAGTCGTTGCTGACGGTCACCGGGATGTGCTGCGTTGCAGTCGGATCGCCGTCCGCGTCAGCCAAAGCGAAGCTGAAGTCGAGGTTGGCGTTGAATGTCCCACTGGTCTGCTGCACAAACCCGATGTCCACGATCTTCAGGACATCGTTATCGGTCGGGTCCCAAGCTGTCAGGCCGCTGGTGGCATTGCTGCCGCCACTGGCTCCGATGCCCCCGTTCAGGTTGATGGCGGTGCCCGTCAACCCGTTGGCGCTCTGCATGATCTGGATGCCCTGTATCTGGTATGTCTCGCCAGCGACCGTGTAGTCGTTCTGTTCGAGGATAAGCAGCGCATCGTTGTTATCGAGCGTGAACTCGGTGCTGTACGGGGAGGGGATATTGGCGTTCCCCTTGATCAGGTCCGAGTTCTGCACGTTGACCGCCCTCGTCACCTCGTTCCCGTTGGCATCCTTCAGGTCGAGGATCAGGACCAGGTCTTCACTGTTGCCGACGCCGTCGAACTTGATGACGACGCCGCTGGCGCTCGCGGTCGGGTCCAGCCGCTCAGTGCCACCATCGGGAGCCTTCGGGTTCACGTCCGTCAGAATGTTCTGTTCGAAGAACCGCAAGGTCAGAGCTTCACCCTTCTGGATTGTATCTCCAGCGACACCGTTGGTGGCCTGGGTTGCAGACACCCAGTCTTCGTGGAGGTTGGTGATCATGTCGTGGGTGGCACCGCCGTTGTTGAACGTGGTGTCACCAACGGTCGCTCCGTCGCCGGTCGAGTTAAAGCCGAACTTGATGGAGTTGGTCGTCGAGTTTGCGGTGAACTGCACGAAGAACGGATCCGGATCGCCGTTCGGCGTCAGTTGCTCCGCAACGATCAGCGGGTGTCCCGTGTTGCCGGTCGGTGCCTTATTCACCAACTCGCTGGTGTGCAACACGTCGAAGCTGAACCCCTCGACCGCGTCGGTCAGGGTGAAAGTGTAGGTGTCGGCAATCTTGTCGAAGAAAAGAGTGCCGCCCGCCGTAGCGTCCTGCACACCAGCCGTGATCGGATCCTTGTCGTAGTGGAATGAGAAGTTGAACGTCGCAGATAGATCGGTCTCAGTGGTGAGGGTTGCGACCGCTTGGGTGATGCCGGGGGTCTGCGCGTTGTCAACCGTACCCGTCAAGTTGATCTGCACACCTGCGAGGGTATTATTGGTATCGACGAAGTCGCTGGCACCCGCCAAATATTCCGCGGCCGTGTGCTTGTCCACCATGTCGTAACCGAAGGTCCCGCTGGCCGTCTGGCCCACCGCGTTGCCCAGATGCTCGGGGCTTTGGATGCCGCCAGCAATGGGATCAGCGTCGAATGGTGCCGTGATCGTCGGATCGGTGTCGTCGAAGATCAGCGACAGCCCCGAACTCGTGCTTTGCTGCGACACGACGTCGGCGTCGCCGTCCGTCACCGTCACCGTTGCCACCACGTTGATCAGACCGTTGAGGTCGAGGGTGTTGTCCTCGCCCCCGCCTTGCGGCGCGTTCGAGTGCTCAAGCGCAACCAACGACGTCAGCGTCACCGTCGTGCCGGACAGCGTCACCGTGAACGCCGTCGCATCGAGCGAGCTGTTGCCGTCGCTGTCGTACTTGCCAGAGACCTGGGTGGCCGAGTCGACCACCAGCGTGATGGCATGGTTGCCGTCCGTCGTCACCAGCCCGGTCGCCGCCGCGCCGGCCAGAGCCAGCGCGTAGCCCACATCTGTCGTGTAGCCGTCGACCGCGCCGGCGTCGAAGGTCGGCGGCGTGATCGTCGCCTGGCTCTGCCCGCCAGCCCCGCTGGCCTCGACCACCTCGGCGGGACCGACCGTCACTGCCGCCGTGATCGAAAGCGTCGGCCCGTCATCGTCGAAGTTGATGAAGGAGCCGACCTCTTCGCTATAGGCGTTGGTGCTCGTCGCCGAGAAATGGAACTCGGAGATGTCGCACCCTTCGTTTGCATCGACCCCCTTAACCGCCAGCCGATCCATTGGGCCGCTGGTGGTGACATCGACGGTGGTGGTGTTATCGAGCCCGGTGATGGTGACAGTATTCCCGGTCCCGGTGAGCCCGGTGACCGTGATGTTGCCGCTCCCCGTGGCATAGGTGCCATCGGCGGTGATGAGGGACGCATACCCCGATGTGCCCGTCAACTTGATCCCGGTGATGTCCACGGAGCTGGTCGCAGTGCCGTCAAAGAAGTCCGTGCCTTGTTCGTTGTTCGTAACGTTAAAGGCACTGACTTGGACGTCCACCCGCGCAGTCGGAGTAGAAGGTGTGATTTGGCTGATCGTGAACCCGGCCTGCGTGATGGTCTCGATATGGCCGCCGTACTGGATTTGCGAGGCACTACCTGCGTTCAGGTTTCCGCCGGTCACAAAATCGACCTGCAGAGTTTCGTTCGGATTGATGCTCTGGTTGTTGATGCCGAAGCCCTGTTCACTGACGTTGGCGGTGCCACCGTTCAAACCGATCACCAGAAGCTGCTTGGAAGCGTCATTGGCCGAATTGATCAGGTAGAAATCATTATTGCCGGGCGCGGCGGCCGAGCCTAAGAAACTGGCCACGCTGGTGCCCGTCACCGATGCGAACACCTTGTTGGTCAGATCGATGCGGTCGTCCGGGTTGGTCGCGTCCGGATTGAGCAATGGCACATACTCGACCGTGTACAGGTCCGCATTGGTGGCGCTGGTGTTGATCAGCGCAAGCGAGAAGGCGAGCGGCCCGGTTTCGGCGGGCTCGGCGGCTTGGTCAGAGGTGCCAATGACGCCGATCACGACCTTTGCATCCGTTGGGTCCTGGAACAGCCAGACATAATTGCCGTCCACCGTCCGGATGCCGCTGTTGATGCCGACGGTGGCGGAAAACGGGGTCCCGGAGGCGCTCTGCGTCAGAACGACCGAGGTGATGGTTTCCCCTGCGCTCGCCGAGGCCACCACGAAGTTGGCCTGGAAGGCGACTTCCGGTGAAGTCAGTCCGCCCGGAGCGTCGAGGCTCAGGAGATACTGCAGCGTGGTGTTGGTGATGTGCGGCGGGACGGACGGGTTAACATCATCGTCCTGAAGGCCGATGGTCTCGTCGATGATGATTTCTTGAGTTGTGATGTCGAGTGCCATGGAGATTCTCCCCTTTTTGAACGCACCAAGAAAAGGGGTTCCCCTCCCCAGATGCTGGATGCCCCTACCCGAGTGCACCCGCTGACCCGCTGAATTGCGGCCTTTAATCCTGCAATGTGCCGCCGGCGAAGAGGGCGCGTCCATTCCCGCTTCGATAGTATTGCGGTCAATGTCCGCACCTGATCGAACGATATATATCCTTCGATAGATCAGGCTGGCGGGCGCTGGGAGAGGCCGCGACGGCGCAAGGAAGATGCCGTCGGACGGCTTTCCGGCCGTTGCCTTGCGTACAATGTCCGTGAGAGGGGAGAGGGGCGGTCAGAGCAGGCCGGTTCGGCCCGTTCCTGGACGCTCGACGCCTTTGCCGTGCGTCATCCAGGCCAGTTCCGCCCTGCCGCCGAGATGCAGTTTCTCGTAGACGTGATGCAGGTGCATCTTCACCGTGCCTTCGGATAAATGCAGCCGCTGCGCGATGGTCTTGTTGCGCAGCCCGCGCGAGACGAGATCGGCGATCTCGGTCTCCCGCCCGGTCAGCCGGGACATTGGCTGCGGCTGCGAGCCAGGCATCAGCAGCTGCTGGACGATCTTGTTGTCGATCCACTTCTTGCCCGCCGCCACCGCATTCACGCATTCGATGAGAAAGCGGTGGCTGATGCCGTCCAGAAACAGGCCGTCGACATCGAGTGTCTGTATTTCCTTGACATCGAGCCTGCCGGTTGGCTGCACGATGAAGATGATGCCGAGAGCGCTGTTGCCGGCCTTCAGCCGTGAGGAAAGACCTGATGTCTGCTGGTCCGCGAGATCCACGCCGACGATGACGATATCAGGTTGATGGCGCTCCACATGAGCGAGAACGTCCACAGGGCGGCGACACTGGGCGACAACATCGTGTCCAGCCTTCTGCAACACCCATTCCAGACCGGCGAGATATACCCCCCGCGGGTCCGCGACAACCACTGTTGACATGCGAACACCGTCCGTAAAAAACGCAACGAACTTGGTTAAATACCCGTAAAATCAGGAAACCAGAGCCCACATCGATTGTCAAGGAATAGCTAATATACATATTGCTATAATCTACGACGGACCGGCGGGCTCCCTCGCAGCGTAGCAGGCCGGCTGACGATTCTGCGGAGGCGATGCTGGACCTGGTTGAAATGCCAGCATTCGATCGCACGATGATCCGCGGAATCGAAGTCGAAATCGCCGGACGTCTCACCGCACTCCTGGGTGAGAAATTTGGTAGCGCCAGCGCGCTACCGCCTTTCCCCCCACGCGTCGAGCTGCCAATTCAGGCTTCGATGCTACGGCTGAACGGGCCGAGCTTGTGCGGTGCGACGGCGTTACCTGGTCGACCGCAAGCGAGCATTTGCCGGTGAAGGCTGACAGCGAAAGCAATCCGACGGCGGCTTCAAATATTCAGGTTGAACTGCGGGTATGCCGTCGGCAACCGGGGGCATTCCGAAAAACGCTGCGAAGTGAAAGTCTCACCCAAGATACGGATGAGGCAAGAGACATCTGACTGAGCGGGTTGCTGCTCGCAGGAAGCCGTCCCTGCGGTCTGCGCTTGGATGGTTTCGTTTCCATGGCGCGAGGTGCGCTGTTCCTCACCCGTTGTCGTCGAATGTCGCAGCAAAGTGCCTTGCGACTGGGAGGAGACCTGGAATGAACGACATCAAATTCACGTCCGGCCTGAGCGTGGTGGCAGATGCCCATGTCGCCTTTCGCGGCACGCCCTTCGTCGAACGGACGGCGCCACTGAACCAGAACGCACTCTGGATGCGCTGGGACAGGAACATGGTCGTCGATTGCTACTCCGATATGGTCGAGGAACTGGCGGCTATCCGCAACAGGGTGGCCATGGGCGACATGTCACCACTGTCGAAATATGTCATTGCCGGTCCGGATGCCGAGAGGATGATGGATGCGCTCATCCCGCGCGACATCAAGAAGCTGCAGGTCGGCCAGATCTACTATGCACCGTGGTGCGACGAGAACGGCCATGTCGTCGGCGACGGTCTGGTTTTCCGCATGGACGAAACCACCTTCCGCGTTTCCGCCGATCCCGGCCTTTCCTGGTGGAAGCAGCATGCCGAAGGCCTCGACGTCCGTGTCACCGACATATCCGATAGCTACGGCATCCTCACCTTGCAGGGACCGCGTTCCCGCGAAGTGCTGGAGGCTGTCACCCAGTCCGTGCAGGAATTGCCGTTCTCTCGCTTGGCCATCGTCACAATTGCCGGCAGACGGGTCGAGATCCTGCGCCAGGGTTTTACCGGCGAGCATGGCTATGAATTGTGGGTCAAGGCGGATGACGGCGCCGCCGTGTGGGACGCGGTCGAGGCGGCAGGCAAGCCTTTTGGCATCCTTCCTGCCGGCGCCTGGGCGCTCGACATAGCACGTCTCGAAGCCGGGCTGCTGATCGTTGGCTACGACTATACAAGTGCCGGCCCAGACCATGGCGGCGCCAGCATTCAGGCAGCTGGAAAGTATCGTGCGTCGCCCTTCGACCTCGGCCTGGGCCGGCTGGTCGACTTTCGCAAGGCCGATTTCATCGGCAAGGCGGCGCTGCAGCGCATGTCGAACACGGGTGACCATCGCCAGCTCGTCGGGCTCGACATCGACTGGTCGCAAGCCCTCGACGGCAAGGGGCTTGAGAGCAATGCGCCCGGAAATCTGCGGCGCGTGCAGTGGTATCCGCTGAAAGCCTTTCGCGGCGGCAAGGAAGTTGGGCACGCCAGCAGCGTCGCCTGGTCACCTTCGACCGGCAGGATGATCGGCTTCGGCCATCTGCGGCGTGAGGCCGCCGAGACCGGCACCGAGCTCACGCTGAAGTGGAACAAGGATGGCGTGGCGGCCGATGTCAGGGCGCGTGTCGTGGCGCTGCCGTTCCTGTCGCTCAAACGCGCCGCCAACGGTTAGCGAAACGCTGTTTCAGAACTGAGAGTCCTGTCGTTGCATCCTCCCGTGACGACAAGCCGGGCAGCTGGTCTGCCCGGCTCCCATTGCCGCGGCCTACGGTGCCGCGAAATCGTGAAGCTGGTCGGGAGAGACCTGGAAAGATCATGAACGACATGCGCCAAGAGCTTATCCAGACGCGAGGTTCGGCTACATTTGTGTTCGACGCGGAGGTGTCGATCGAACTGGCACCGGCGCAGGCACCCACCTTTGCGCCACCAGCCGACTGCTTCCCGCTTGGCTCGCGCGTCTTTCTTACTCACCTTCCCGGCAAGCCCGAGGCTTTGCAAATCGAAGCAGCGCGCCGGATCAAGGAGTTGGGCTTTGTGCCGGTGCCACATCTGGGCGCGCGGAACTTCAATTCGGAGCAGGACTATATCGATCTTGTCACCGCCCACAGTCGAAACGGGATAAGCGAAGCGCTCTTTCTTGGCGGCAATCCGGCTCTCTTTCCGGGGCCGTTGGGAGAGGCAACCCAGTTGCTCGCCCATCCCGTGGTCAAAGACAGTGCGATACGAACCGCCTTCGTTGCCGGCTATCCGGAAGGGCATCCAAGCATCGTCGAAGCCGTGCTGACGGACGCATTGCGGCGCAAGCTCGACATCTGTGCCGAGCAGTCGCTGGAAGCCAGGGTCGTATCGCAATTCGCCTTCGATGGCGACATGATCGCCGCCTGGGCGAGCAGTCTGCATACGGCGCATCCCGGGCTGCCGGTTCATGTTGGTCTGGCCGGTGTGACCAGCCTTACCAAACTCATCCGGTTCGCCATGATGTGCGGTGTCGGCCCTTCGATCGCGGCGCTGCGGCGTTCCGCCAGCGGCCTCTTCAACATCGTGGCCGACCGGAACCCAGCCGAGATCTTACAAACCATGGCGGCAAGCTACCCGGCGCCGACCGCGCCACTACACCTCCATTTCTTCCCATTCGGCGGATGGGAAAAGACGCTTGCCTGGTTCGCCGATTATCGCGAGGCGTGCTGGCCGCGGGTCAACGAACGATGAATTGTGCAGCGCTTCGACTGTCGTTCATTCTGACGCTGTCCTGCGAAGACCAGGCCGGGATCGTAGCGGCAGTGACGACCGAACTCGCCAACCTTGGCACGAACATTGCTGAAAGCAGCCAGCATTGGGACAGGGCCTCGAACCGTTTCTTCATGCGCATTGCCTTTTCGGCGCCCGCCTGGGTGTCTGCCGATGCCATCACCAAGGGACTTGCGCCTGTGGTGGATCGCTTCGGCCTGAGCAGCCGCCTGCTTGAGCGGAGCCGTCGGCCGAAAATCGTCATCATGGTCTCGAAGTTTGACCATGCATTGCTTCACCTCATCTACCAGATCCGTGTTGGCTGGCTCGAAGCCGAGGTCGCAGCGATCATCTCCAACCACGAAGACAGCCGCGAAACTGCGGCATGGGCTGGCATTCCCTACCACGTCTTGCCCATCTCGAAGGAGAACAAGCAGGAACAGGAAGGCCGGATGCTGGCGGTGATCGAGGACGTCGGCGCCGACCTCGTCGTCCTGGCTCGCTACATGCAAGTGTATTCCGACGACCTCGCGGGGCGCCTGTTCGGCAAGGTCATCAACATCCACCATTCGTTCCTGCCAAGCTTCAAGGGCGCGCGGCCGTATCACCAGGCTTTCGAGCACGGAGTGAAGCTGATCGGCGCCACGGCTCACTATGTGACCGCCCAACTCGACGAGGGGCCGATCATCGAGCAGGAAACCGAGCGGGTAACGCATTCCATGAGCGTCGAGGATTTTATCGCGGCCGGCCGTGACATCGAAAGCCGCGTTCTGGCGCGTGCCATCAAACGGCACCTCGAAGCCCGCGTGATGATCAACGGACGAAAAACGGTTGTGTTCGCGTAAGGCGGCAACACCGACCCGTGTGTGGCGATGCTCATATCAACAGGAGAACCAGATCATGAAAAATGGAACGGCGCATCTCTTTATCCCGGGTCCGACCAACATTCCCGACGCTGTGCGGCGGGCCATGAACGTGCCGATGCAGGATATGCGCGCACCGGATTTTCCGGAACTGGTGCTGCCCTTGTTTCGCGACCTGAAGCGGATATTCAAGACCGAGACCGGCAGCGTCTTCATCTTTCCGGGCTCAGGCACCGGTGCCTGGGAAGCGGCGATCTCCAACACGCTCAATCGTGGCGACCGGGTGCTGATGTCGCGTTTCGGCCAGTTCTCGCACCTGTGGGTCGATATGGCCGAGCGCCTTGGACTTGAGGTCGATTGCATCGATGTCGAATGGGGTGAGGGGGTTCCGCTCGACGCCTATCGGCAACGGCTGGGCGACGACAAGGGCAGCAAGATCAAGGCGGTATTCGCCACCCACAACGAGACCGCGACCGGCGTGACGTCCGACGTCGCCGGCGTGCGTGCCGCGCTCGACGAAACGGCTCACGATGCGCTGCTGTTCGTCGACGGCGTCAGCTCGATCGGCTCGATCGATTTCCGGATGGACGAATGGGGCGTCGACCTCGCCATCACCGGTTCGCAGAAAGGGCTGATGCTGCCTGCCGGTCTCGGCATCCTGGCGGTGAGCGCCAAGGGTCTGGAAGCGCACAAGCAGTCGCGCATGGAGCGTTGCTATTTCAGCTTCGAGGATATGCAGGCTTCGTCCAAGACCGGCTTCTTCCCCTATACGCCGCCAACGCAGTTGCTGCTTGGCCTGAGAGCCAGCCTCGACCTTATCTTTGCCGAGGGACTGGAGCAGATTTTTGCCCGGCACCACCGGCTCGCCGAAGGTGTGCGCCGCGGCGTGCATGCGTGGGGACTAAAGCTCTGCGCCAACGAGGAAAAATGGTGGTCGGATACGGTTTCGGCGATCGTCGTCTCCGAGGACGTCGATGCCAGACAGGTCATCGCCAACGGATATTCCAGATATCGCACATCCTTCGGCGCGGGCCTCAGCAAGGTGGCTGGCCGCGTGTTCCGCATCGGCCATCTCGGCGACCTCAACGAGGTCATGTGCCTCGCCGCCCTGGCCTCGGCGGAAATGTCGTTACGCGACGCCGGAGCCCGAATCGAGGCCGGCTCCGGTGTTGCCGCTGCGCAGGAATGGTACCGCGCCGAGATCGGCCGGACCTTGCAGCCGCGGCACGAACGCGCGGCTTGAGAGGATCGTAGCCATGAGCAAACCGAAGGTAATCGTTACCCGGCGCTGGCCGCATGAGGTCGAACAGCGCCTTGGCGACCATTTCGATGTCACGCTGAATGAAGCCGATCGGCCCTATGAGCAACAAGAGCTTCGCCAGGCCCTGCTGCTTGCCGATGCCGTGCTGCCGACCGTAACCGACCGGCTTGGCGCGGATCTCTTTGCAGGCGGGGTCAGGGCAAGAATACTTGGCAATTTCGGTGTCGGCTTCAACC
>NZ_RZRP01000430.1:0-5355 GCF_003997795.1 Mesorhizobium sp. M7A.F.Ca.US.005.03.2.1
CTTCTGGCGATCGCGTTGGCCGTGCGTTCATTGTCGCCGGTCGCCATGACGATCCGCAAGCCGCTTTCATGCAGCGCCTTGATCGCCTCGGCCGTCGTTGTCTTGATAGGGTCGGCGACGGCGACGATGCCGGCCGGTTTTTTGTCGACAGCAACGAACATCGCCGTCTTGCCTTCGAGTTGCAGCGCCTCGGCCTTGGCCGAGATGGATGCGATGTCGACGCCAAGGTCGACCATCATCGCGGCGTTCCCGAGTGCGACCGTCTTTCCCGAGACCGAACCGGACACACCCTTCCCGGTGACCGCCTCGAAGCCGCTGGCCTCTGCAACGGTCACGCCGCGCGTAGCGGCGCCGTCGACGATGGCTTCAGCCAGCGGATGCTCCGAGCCTTTCTCCAGGCCCGCGGCAAGCGCCAGCAATTCGTCTTCGGAGAAGCCGTTTGCCGTGACGACATCGGTCAGCTTCGGCCGGCCTTCGGTCAGCGTCCCCGTTTTGTCGACGATCAGCGTGTCGACGGAAGCGAAGCGTTCGAGTGCTGCGGCTTCCTTGATCAGCACGCCGGCATGCGCCCCGCGCCCGGTGGCGGTCATGATCGACATCGGCGTCGCCAGGCCGAGCGCACAGGGACAAGCGATGATCAGCACCGACACCGCCGAGACGATGGCAAAGATCAGGCTGGGCTCGGGTCCAAACACGGCCCAGGCGATGAAGGCGATAATCGCGACAAGGACGACGGCCGGGACAAAGTAGAAAGAAACGCGATCAGCCAACCCTTGGATCGGGGCGCGCGAGCGCTGCGCCTTGGCGACGAGCTCGACGATGCGCGCCAGCGTCGTCTCGGCGCCGACCTTCTCAGCGCGCATGATCAGCGCACCATTCTTGTTGAGCGTGCCGCCGGTCAGCGCATCGCCCTCGACCTTCTCGACCGGCAACGGCTCGCCCGTGATCATCGATTCGTCGAGCGAGGACCGTCCTTCCAGCACCGTGCCATCGACCGGCACGGCGTCACCGGGGCGTATGCGCAGGCGATCGCCGGCCTTGACGGCGGCGAGGGGCACGTCGTTTTCGGAACCATCGGCGGCGATCAGCCGCGCTGTCTTCGGTGCGAGATCGAGCAAGGCGCGGATCGCCGAACCGGTCTTTTCACGGGCGCGCAGCTCCAGCACCTGGCCAAGGAAGACCAGCGCGACGATGACGGCGGCAGCCTCGAAATAAACCGGCACCGCACCGCCATGGCCGCGGAACTGATGCGGAAAGATATCCGGAAACAGCGTGGCGACGACGCTGTAGAGATAGGCAGCGCCGACGCCGAGCGAGATCAGCGTCCACATGTTGGGGCTGCGGTTGACGAGCGAATCCCAGCCGCGGTGGAAGAAAGGCAGTGCCGCCCACAACACGACGGGGCTGGCCAATGCCAGCTCAAGCCAGACCTTCGTCCGCTCGTCGACAAAAGCCTGGAAAGTCAGGCCAAGCATCGGCGCCATGGCGACGACCAGCAAAGGGACGGAAAGAGCGGCACTGACCCAGAATCGCCTGGTGAAATCGACCAGTTCCGGATTGGGACCCTCGTCACCCGTTGGTATGCCCATCGGCTCCAGCGCCATGCCGCATTTCGGGCAGGATCCGGGCTTGTCGCGGACGATCTCCGGGTGCATCGGGCAGGTGTATTGCGTGCCCTTGGGCATCGGCTGCGGTGCTGGCCTGCCGCCGAGATATTTTTGCGGCTCCGCCTCGAATTTCGCCTGGCAAGCGGCCGAGCAGAAATAGAAGCCCCGGCCTTCGTGGCGGGCAAAGTACCTGGCTGTCGCGCGGTCGACGCTCATGCCGCAGACCGGATCGGTGGCGGTCAGGAATTTTTCCGGTTCGGCGACGAATTTCGTGCGGCAGCCCTGGCTGCAGAAATGATAGAGATGGCCATCATGCTCGGCCGTCGGCTTGCCAGCCGCCGGATCGACAGTCATGCCGCAGACCGGGTCGCGGACGACGCTCTTCGTGGTGGGCACGACGCCTTTTGTCGAGCAGCAGCTACCGTGCGCGTGATGATCGTGATCTGAATGCGTCATTCGAAAATGCCTTGATGGATCGCTGTGTGACGTGGAGATAGGGCTTCCAGTAACTGGAAGGTCAAGGGCTGTTTCGACTTTTCTTCTCCGGTCCACGGCGCGTCCATCCACCCCAGAAAAAGTCTCACGCGGCAACACCAGGCCTGCTAGAAAGCGCGAGCGTCGCGGGGGTGGGGATTTTCTTCGGCAATGAAGCGTCTGGTCATCAATCTCGATCGGTCTCCCGATCGCCTTGCCCGTGTGACGGCGGAGTTTGCCCGCATCGGCGTTGCATTCGAACGCGTTCAGGCCATAGACGCACGCGACCGGCCGGAGCTGGACCAGCTGCCGCAAAATGTCGGATATCGGAACAGGCTGCCATTGACTGACGGCGAGATCGCCTGCCTGCTCAGTCACCGGGCCTGCTGGGCTGTCATCGCCCAAGGCGACGCTCGCTACGGGGCGATTTTCGAGGACGACATCGTCTTTGCCGCAAAAGCCGGCGCATTGCTTCGCGACAGCGACTGGATCCCAGCCGATGCCGAAGTCGTCAAGCTCGAAAGCTACTTCTGTAAGACCGTGATCCGACGCAAGCGCATTGCCATCGGTCACGGCTTTTCCACATCCAAACTCGACGCCGGACATATAGGAACCGCCGGCTACATCATCTCCAGGCAAACCGCGCTCGACCTGATCAAGGCCACCGAGAAGATCGGCATCGCTGTCGACGACCTTGTCTTCAACCCCGAGTTTTCGGTTTTGCGAGGCGAGACGATCTATCAGCTTGTTCCTGCGCTCTGCGCGCAAGATCAGTTCCTTGGCGACAGGGCGCTCCAATTGCCAAGCCTGCTCAGAGAAAAGCGGGATATCCAGTGCGCCGCACCCGCCGGGACCGGGAAACGCAGAAAGACAGCCATAGCGCGGGTCAAAGCCGAGGCTCGGCGAATAGGCAAGCGCATTGTCGATTTCGGTCGACTGAAGCGGAGAATGGTCATTCCATTTACTTATCCGAGCCAAAACTCAGCCGGGTCTTGAACCGGCTTCAACGCCCCATACCCAGCGCCGCCAAAACGCGCTATAGACGCCGCCGAAACGGCAAGGCCGACTGGATATATGGCAAGAATCTCCCTGAAGCTCGACGAATTGATCGACGGCGAAGCCTTGCGCCGCGAGATGACCGCGCTGACCGCGGCCACGGCGGGCGACGGCTCAGGGCAGGCTGCGCGCAATGGTGTGCTCCAGCTGCTCAAGGGACGACTGGCGGACGGGCGCGCCATTGCCGAACGCATGCTGAGGGACGATGGCGGCGGCAGCGCCTGCGCGGCGCGGCTGTCGCATCTCATGGACGAGATCATCCGGGCGCTTTACGATTTCGCCGTCACCCATGTCTACCGGGTCAAGAACCCGTCCTCCGCGGAGCGCATGGCCGTCGTCGCTGTCGGCGGCTACGGCCGTGGAACGCTGGCGCCGGGGTCCGACATCGACCTGTTGTTCCTGCTGCCTTACAAGCAGACGCCGTGGGGCGAACAGACAGTCGAATACATGCTCTACATGCTGTGGGACCTGGGGCTGAAGGTCGGCCACGCCACACGCAATATCGACGAATGCCTGCGCCTGTCGCGCACCGATGTCACCATCCGCACCTCGATCCTCGAAGCACGTTTCCTGTGGGGCGAGGAAAAGCTCTATGATGAACTGATGCTGCGCTTCGACCATGAGGTGGTGCGCACGACCGGCCCCGAATATGTCCAGGCCAAGCTTGCCGAACGCGATGACCGCCATGCCAAGGCCGGCGAAAGCCGCTATCTGGTCGAGCCCAACGTCAAGGACGGCAAGGGTGGCCTGCGCGATCTGCAGACGCTGTTCTGGATCGGCAAATATTTCTACCGGGTGCGCACCGGCGAGGAACTGGTCGATAAAGGCGTCTTCACCGAGGGCGAGTACCGCGAGTTCCAGAAGGCCGAGGATTTCCTGTGGGCGGTACGCTGTCACATGCATTTCCTCACCGGCAAGGCCGAGGAGCGGCTGCATTTCGACATCCAGCGCGAGATCGCCGAACGGCTCGGCTACACCACGCACCCCGGCCTGTCCGCGGTCGAGCGCTTCATGAAGCACTACTTCCTCGTTGCCAAGGACGTCGGCGACCTGACCCGCATCTTCTGTGCCGCGCTCGAGGAGGAGCAGGCCAAGCACGTGCCGGGCTTCAACCGCATCTTCCTGACTTTCTCGCGGCGCAAGCGCAAGCTGGCCGGCACGTCGGACTTCATTGTCGACAACCACCGCATCAACATCGCCGACGACCAGGTGTTCGAGCGCGATCCGGTCAATCTGCTCAGGCTGTTCTGGTTCGCCGACAAGCACGGTCTGGAATTCCACCCCGATGCGCTGAAGCTGCTGACCCGTTCGCTCGGCCTGGTCAACAAGTCGCTGCGGCGCGACGAGGAGGCCAACCGGCTGTTCCTCGACATATTGACCTCGGATCGCAATGCCGAACTCAATCTGCGCCGCATGAACGAGGCCGGGCTGCTCGGCAGGCTGATCCCGGATTTCGGCAAGATCGTCGCCATGATGCAGTTCTCGATGTACCACCACTACACGGTGGACGAGCATCTGATCCGCTGCATCGGCGTGCTGGCCGAGATCGAACGCGGCGACGGCGAAAAGGTCCATCCCCTGTCGCACACGCTGATGCCGGGGCTGAAGAAGAGCCGCGAGGCGCTCTATGTCGCCGTACTGCTGCACGACATCGCCAAGGGGAGGCCGGAGGATCATTCCGAGGCGGGGGCCAGGATCGCACGCCGCATCTGTCCGCATATGGGGCTGTCGCCTGCCGATACCGAGACCGTTGCCTGGCTGGTCGAGAACCATCTCGTGATGTCGATGACAGCCCAGACCCGCGATCTCAACGACCGCAAGACCATCGAGGATTTCGCCGCGATCGTGCAGTCGGTCGAGCGGCTGAAGCTGCTTTTGATCCTCACCGTCTGCGACATCAGGGGCGTCGGACCGGGTGTCTGGAACGGCTGGAAGGGCCAGTTGCTGCGCACGCTCTACTACGAGACCGAATTGCTGTTGACCGGCGGGTTTTCGGAAGTGTCGCGCGCGCAACGCACGGCGGCGGCGCGCGAGCGTCTGGCCGAGGCGCTTGCCGACTGGCCGGACAAGGCCCGCAAGCGCTATGTCGGCCAGCACTACGAGAATTACCTTTTGACCGTCGATCTCGCAGACCAGCTGCGCCATGCCGAATTCATTCGTGAGGCTGACGCGTCAGGCAACAAGCTTGCCACCATGGTCAAGACCCACCAGTTCGAGG
>NZ_RZRP01000431.1:0-5352 GCF_003997795.1 Mesorhizobium sp. M7A.F.Ca.US.005.03.2.1
GAAGCGGACGATCTCGCCATGACGCGTGCCGCAATAGAGATTGTCGTCGCGGTCGAGGATGACGTCTTCCGGCCCCTCCAGCTCGCCAAGCCCGATATGCTCTGCGGCCGACAGCCTGTTGTCGAGTTCGTATGGCGTGCCCGAGCCGAGTGCGGCCGACTGTGTCTCGCCCATCTTGAGATAGACCGGCGCGACATAGACCTCATTCAGCACCTTGTGCCGGTTCTTCAGCCAGCGGATGTCGATGGTCACCGCCACCGCCAACATGATGCCGAGCACCATCTGGTTGGTGCCGGTGCCGTAGCCCAGCCGGATCAGCCCATTGGTCATGGTCAAGACGATGATGGCGCCCATCAGCCCCTTGATCACCGAGCCTCGGCCACCGCCGAGGCTGACGCCGCCGACCACCGCCGCCGTCAGCGCCATGATCTCGAGGTTGAGGCCGGTTCCCGGCCCTGCCCCGCTCAGCCGGCAAGCAATGAGGAAGCCGCCGATCGAGGCGCAGAAGCCGGAAAAGACATAAGTCATGAACACGGTGCGACGCACGCGGATGCCGGCATTATGCGCCGAGCGCCTCGAGCCGCCGACCGCCAGCACGTGCCAGCCGGGCCGCGAACGCGTCAGCGCGATATGGGTGACGATGGCCAGGATGATCGCCAGCCACACCGAGACGGACAGCCCCCAGAAGGTGCTGTCGCCGATGAAGTCGAGCACATCCGATGTCGCGGTCGAGAGCTGCACATCGGCGGCATAGGTGGTGACCAGGATGTCGAACAGCGCCCGGCCGAAGATGAAGGTCACCAGCGTGGTGAGGAAGGCGCGCAAGCGGAGATAACCGACGAGGTAGCCGTTGATGGCGCCGAAGATGAGGCCGGTGGCGAGCGATGCGGCCAGCGCCAGCCAGATCGACTGTTCGAGGATGAAGAAGACATAGACGGCGGAAAAGCACGACAGCGCGAAGATCGAGCCGACCGACAGATCGATGCCGCCACCCAGCATCACCACCGTCATGCCGGTGACGACCATCGAGAACTCGCCGAGCTGGCGGGTCGATTCCTGCAAAGCGGTCAGCTTGAAGAAGCCGGGAATGACCGAGCCGAAGGTCGCCAATGTCGCCACCAGCGCCAGGAACGGAATGGCGTTGTCGGTCCAGCGTTTGGTCAGTATCTCGCCGACGACATGGTCGGGCACGAGATTGTAGCGCCAGGACTGGAGGCGTTCGCGAAAGGACATCGGCTGCTGCTATTCCATGAGGGGACGAGGTGACCGGATCCTTCCGGTCACCTCGCTTGTACTTCAGTCGAAAAGGTGCGGCTTACTTTGCCGCCGCCGCTTGTGCCTGCAGCGCCTTCAGGTCCCAGCAGCTGTCGGGCTTGAGGTCGGCCTTGGTCGTCGCCTTCTCCAGCGTGTAGATGTAGGTGTGCGAGGTGCCGGCCGGCTGGCCGCTCTGCAGCAGGAACTTGATGATGGCGTTCATGTCGCCCGACTGGCGAGCAAGATCGGTCATCACCACAGCGCCATAGGTGCCGTCGACCAGCTTGTCGCAATCGGCCGCCTTCTCGCCGCCGCCGGTGGTGACCAGGAACACCTTGCCGTCGAGTTTGGCATCGCGGATCGCGGCGGACGCGCCGGTGGCGTCGCCATCCCAGAAATCGATGATCGAGCAGATATCCGGGTTCTGCTGCAGCATCGTCGTCGTCACGTTGCGCGAGGTCGTCGCATCCCAGTTGGAATCGGGCTTGGCCACCACCTTGAAGTCGGGATTCTTGTCCAGCACCTTCATGATGCCGGCATACTGATAGAGGCTGGAGGAGTTCGCCTGGTCACCCTGCACAAGGCCGATCTTCTTCGACGAGTTCGGGCCGCAGCCCTTGATCGCCGCTTCGGCCTCGAGCTGGCCAAGCCGGTCCCAATCACTGCCGATAAAGGCGTCGGCCGGGAAGTTGGCGGGATTGTCGACCAGGATGACATAGGTGCCGGCGGCCTGTGCCTTCTTCATCAGCTTGGAATAGGAGTTGAGGTCCGGCGCGTGGATGATCAGCACATCCGGCCTGGTGTCCGAGGAGATGGCGTCCGTGATCGCCTGCGCGCCGGCATCGACGACCCAGTTCGGGTCGCGCGTCTCGAACACGCCGCCCCAGGCCTCGACTTCGGTCTTCAGATAGTGCGCCCAGCCCTGCGCTAGGTCGAAGCCCATTGCCAGCGGCACCAGCATGACGCGCTTGCCCTTGAGCGCCTGCGCGTACGCAGCCGGCCCCGGATCGTCGGCGGCGAAGGTTGGCGCCACGAAGGCGGTGACAGCGAGCGCCGTGGCGGCGGCCATGAGTGTCTTGATCAGTTTCATGTCGGATCCTTTTGCTTTGGTCGTTGTTATCAGCGGCCGGCCCCAACCGTCCGCCGCAGTTCAGGTCTAAATGTCGCCCTGCTGGGCGGTCTGCTCGTCACGTGGATTGATGATGCCGTCGACGATGATGGCGCCGAGCAGGATCGCTGCCTTGATCAGGTTCTGGTAGAGCAGCGGAATGTCGATGATGGTCATGGCGTTGAGCAGGATGCCGATCAGTGCCGCACCGACCAGCACGTTGCGCACCCCGCCGCGCCCGCCGGACAGGCCGATGCCGCCGATAACCGCCACCAGCACGATATCGTAGAGCAGCGTCGAATTGACGACGCGGGTATTGATCGAATGCAGGCTGGCCGCCGTCAGCAGGCCGGCGACCAGTGCGACGAAGGCGGAAAGCACATAGCGCAGCACCAGCATCGGCCGCACCGGCATGCCGATGTTGCGGGCGGCCACCGGATTATCGCCGGCGAAATAGATATAGCGGCCCCATTTGGTGTAGCGCAGGAACAGGAAGAACAGGAAGGCCAGCCCTGCGAAGACGAAAACCTCGATGGGAATGTCGAGGAAGCGCAGGCCACCGAGCAACTCGACCCAATGGCCCTGCGGCACCGGCACGGCATCCTGCGTGATCAGTTGCGAGCGTACATAGCCGAAGACGAAGGAGCCTGTCGCCAGCGTCACGAAGATCGCCGGCACGTCGGCATAGGCGACGAGAAAACCATTGAGCAGGCCGATGGCCAGCACACCGGCCAGCACATAGGCGAAGGCAAGCCCGTCCGGCGTCCCCGAATTCAGCAGTTGCAGGTACCAGGCGACCGACATCGCCATGATCGCGACGGCAGAGAGGTCGATGCCGCGGCCGATGATGACCACGGCCATGCCGAGCGCAAGGATGCCCAGCACCGACACGGAGCGGACGATGGCGACGAGATTGTTGGGGTCGATGAAACCTGGCAGGCCTATAGCCGCTGCAACGAACAGCACCACGGCGATGGCAAAGACAATGCCTTCCTGGTTCAGGCTCCTGAAATTTGGCCAGCCGATGGTGTTCATGTCTGCGTTTGCCCCGATGGCAGCGCTGCCATCCCTGGGAAAGAACGCTAATCGGCCCAACGCCGGTTCGTCAAATGAATCCGCGCCCGGAACCCAGGCCGGCTGCGATATTTATCGAGTGGACGCATCGATTGCCGAAGCTGGCGCAATGCGCGGAAAACTCTGCGCTTTTGGCAATTGGTTGCGCCATTGCGGCCGCACGCGAAAGCGCTGCACCAAGGCAAAGGGACAGGACGGAATTTATCTCCGCATCAGGCGGAAAAATCGATCTGAATTTCCCGGCGAGTGCCCGGAAACCTCAGCGCCCGCACCTGGCGGGAGCACGAGAAAACGCAACGCCGCCACCAGCCCGATGGCGCCGATCACCAGAAAGGCTACTCGAAAATCCACAAGATCGAGAGCGGGGCGATCCCTGACGATCTGCGACAGATTAAGGATCGCCGCCGCCACCGCGACGCCAAACAGCATCGCCACCTGCTGCAGCATCGAGGACAGCGTCGCCGCCGAGCTTCGTTGCGACGCATCGATGTCGGCGAAGGCCAGCGTGTTAAGGGCGGTGAACTGCATCGAGCGCGACAGGCCGGCAATCAGCATCAGCGCCACCACCAGCGCTTGCGGCGTCTGCGGCGAGATCGCTCCGCAAGCCATGATCGAGGCCGAGGCGATGATGCCGTTGACGACCATCACCGAGCGGAAACCGAAACGGCGCAGCGTCGGCGTGGTCACCGTCTTCATGCCGAGATTGCCAAGGAAATAGGCCAGGATCATCAAGCCGGCATCGACAGGCGAAAGGCCGAAGCCAACCTGGAACAGCAGCGGCAGCAGGAACGGCGTGGCGTTGATCGCCACCCGGAAAATGGTGCCGGCGGCAAGCGTCGAGATGGCGAAGGTCAGCACCTTGAACGAGGAGAGATCGAGCAGCGGATGCGGCGCGCGCCTGAGATGGCGCACCGCCAGCCAGCCGAGGACGATGCCGGCTACGATCAGCAGCGCTGTCGGCAGCACGCCGTCCTCGGGATGCGCGATACGCTCGAGACCGTAGAGCAGCAAGGCAAGTCCCGCCGATGTCAGGAAAAAACCGGGCCAGTCGAGCGGCTTGGGGTCGGCCTCGCGGTCGCCTGGGATGAAACGGGCGACCAGCGCCAGCCCGACCGCGCCGAGCGGGATGTTGATGAAGAAATTCCAATGCCAGGACAGATAGGTGGTGATGAAGCCGCCGAGCACCGGCCCGACCACCGGCGCAAACAGTGCTGGCCAGGTGATCAGCGCCGTGGCGTTGAGCAGTTCGGATTTCGACGCATTGCGCAGGACGAGAATGCGCCCAACCGGCGTCATCAGCGCGCTGCCGAGCCCTTGCACGACACGTGCGGCGACGAACTGGGTCAGGGTTTGCGAGAGGCCGCAGGCGAGCGAAGCCAGGGTGAACAGGACGATCGCCAGCAGGAAGATGTTGCGCGCCCCGAACCGGTCGGCGAGCCAGCCCGACAGCGGCACGAACACCGCCATGGTCAGCATGTAAACGGTGATGCCGATGCTCATCGCCACCGGCGACACGCCGAAGGAGGCGCCCATCTGCGGCAGCGATGTCGAGATGATCGTCGAATCCAGCAACTGCATGAAAAAGGCGATGGCGACGATCAACGCCACGCGCCGCGCATGGGTGGCCGTTTCGGACAAGGTTGCGATCTCGGGAATGGCAGTCATGACGGAACCGGTTTGAACAGCATCTCCCCGGCGACGTCCAGAGACGTCGCAACAAACTTTCGTGTGCCGCCATGGCCTGCTATGGAATGGATGGGGCCGTCAAGGAGAGTATACGCGTAACATGAAGCCCATCTACATCGACTACCTCAATGCCCTCGACATCGATGCCCTTGCCATGACCGATGGCGAAATCATCGCCGCCGTCGAGGCTGGCCTGGTGGCGCAAGGCAAGGGCCAGACGGTGATCGAAC
>NZ_RZRP01000432.1:0-5351 GCF_003997795.1 Mesorhizobium sp. M7A.F.Ca.US.005.03.2.1
AAGTAATACATGTTCAGCGAGACGTTCAGGTCGAGGACGCCAAGCAGCATGCCGCGCGGCACGCCCTGAATGCCGTCCTCGCCTTGCGTGAAGGGCGACTGCACACAGAAGAAGAAGAACATCTGCGACAGCGCCAGCGTGATCATGGCGAAATAGATGCCTTGCCGGCGAATTGCGAAAAAGCCCATGACAAGGCCGAGCAAGGCCGCACCCGCCATGCCGAGCAGAATGCCGGCTTCCGGCGGCCAGCCCCAGACCTTGACGGCATGCGCAGTGAAGTAGGCGGCCCCGCCGAAGAAGGTGGCGTGGCCGAACGATAAGAGCCCGGTATAGCCGAGCAGAAGATTGAACGCGCAGGCAAACAGCGCGAAACACAGCATCTTCATCAGGAAGATCGGATAGATCAGGAAAGGCGCTACCAGCAGCGCCAGGATGCCGAGCCCGACCAGCATCCATTCCAGCCGTGCCGAGGTTTTGGCCGATGCCTCGCGAAGCGTCAGTTCGGTCATGTCAGATGTCCCTTCCGACATGTCAAGCGTCCCTTCCGAACAGGCCAGCCGGCCGGACCAGAAGCACGATGGCCATGATGACGAAGACCACGAGATTGGAGGCCTCGGGGTAGAAGACCTTGGTCAGGCCCTCGGCGAGGCCAAGCATGTAGCCGGTGACGATCGCACCGAGGATCGATCCCATGCCGCCGACCACCACCACCGCGAAGACGACGATGATGAGGTCCGATCCCATAAGCGGGCTCACCTGATAAATCGGTGCTGCTAGAATGCCGGCAAGCCCGGCCAGCGCGGAGCCAAGGCCGTAGGTGAGGGTCAGCAGCAACGGCACGTTGACGCCGAAAGCCTGGACGAGACGGGGATTCTCGGTTGCCGCGCGCAGATAGGATCCAAGCCTGGTCTTCTCGATCAGCGCCCAGGTGCCGAAGCAGACGATCAGCGAGGCGACCACGACCCAGCCGCGATAGTTGGGCAGGAACATGAAGCCGAGATTGGTGCCGCCGGCAAGCAGCGGCGGCACGGCGTAAGGGTTTCCCGAGACGCCGTAATAATAGCGGAAGATGCCTTCGAGCACGAGCGCGAGGCCGAAGGTGAAGAGCAGCCCGTAGAGCGGATCGAGATCGTACAGCCTCGACAGCGCCAGGCGCTCGACCACGACGCCGAAGACGCCAACGATCAGCGGCACAAGGATCAAAGCGGGCCAATAGCCGATGCCGAGATGGGTGAGAAGCAGGTAGCCGACGAAGGCGCCGAACATATACTGGGCGCCATGGGCGAAATTGATGACGCGCAGCAAGCCGAATATGACGGCCAGGCCCAGGCTCAGCATGGCGTAGAACGAGCCGTTGATCAGGCCGACCAGCAACTGGCCGAGGAAGGCCTGAACCGGGATTCCGAAGATCATCGTCATGGCGCCATCATACACCCAGGACTTCGTGGAGCTGCGCCATGCGGTCCGGCAGTTCGCCGACCGGAAACCCCGCCACCACCTTGCCGTGCTCCATCAGGTAGAAACGGTCGGCGACGCGACTGGCGAAGCGGAAGTTCTGCTCGACCAGCAGGATCGTCATGCCGCGCTTTTTCAACGTCGCCAGCAACGCGCCGATGCGCTGCACGATGACGGGAGCGAGCCCCTCCGTCGGTTCGTCGAGAAGCAGCATCTTCACGCCGGTTCGCAGCATGCGCGCGATCGCCAGCATCTGCTGTTCGCCGCCCGACAGCCTGGTGCCGGGACTGTTGCGCCGCTCCTTCAGATTGGGGAACAGATCGAATATCTCCTCGACGCTCATGCCGCCCTGCGCGACGACCGGCGGCAGAATCAGATTCTCGTCCACGGTCAGCGTTGCGAAGATGCCGCGCTCCTCCGGCACGAAGCCGATGCCTTGATGGGCGGTGCGGTGCAGCGGCAGCCGCATCAGGTCCTTGCCGTCGAAGGCGATCCGGCCGGTCCGCTTGCGGATCAACCCCATGATGGCGCGCAGCGTCGTCGTCTTGCCGACGCCATTGCGGCCGAGCAGCGTGACCGTCTCGCCGGCAAACACTTCCAGATCGACACCGTGCAGCGCATGGCCCTCGCCATACCAGGCGTTGAGGCCGGTGACGGCAAGCAGAGGTGCGGCACTAGTCATCGGCGGTGCCCATATAGGCGATCTTGACGCGCTCGTCGCGGCTAACGGTGGCGTAGTCGCCAGCGGCCAGCACCTCGCCGCGCTGCATGACCGTTATCCAGTCGCAAAGGTCGGCCACCACGGTCAGATTGTGCTCGACCATCAGCACGGCGCGATCCCTGGCAACCGAACGGATGAGGCTGGAAACCGTGGCCACGTCCTCATGCCCCATGCCGGCCATCGGCTCGTCCAGCAGCAGCACTTTCGGATCGAGCGCGAGCGTCGTGGCGATCTCCAGCACGCGTTTCCTGCCATAGGAAAGATCGCCGGCGAGCCTGTTCCTGGCGTCGTCGAGACCAACCGAGCGCAGCAATTCCTCGGCGCGCGGGGTCAGCCGGTCGAGCGCCGCGAGCGAGCGCCAGAATTGAACGGCAAGACCACCCGGCCGCTGCAGCGCGACGCGGACATTGTCGAGCACGCTGAGGTGCGGAAAAATCGCCGATATCTGGAACGAGCGCACCAGCCCCATCCGCGCAACCCTGGCCGGCGAGGTGCGGGTGATGTCGTGGCCAAGCAGCTCGATCCTGCCGCTGGTCGGCGCCAGGAACTTGGTGAGCAGGTTGAAGACGGTCGTCTTGCCGGCGCCGTTGGGTCCGATCAGGGCATGGATGTTGCCATGGCGGACATCGAGATCGACGTTTTTGTCGGCGATGAAGCCGGCAAAGTCGCGTCGCAACCCGCGGGCGGAAAGCACAACCCGCGGCTCGTTCGCGTCCAGGTCAGTCGGCGCCATCGGCCGCGCCGATCACTGGCCGGCCGTCGGACAGCCGCTTTCCTTCTCGCTGAGGAAGGCCTCGTTGCCTGGAATGGTGGCGAGATATTTGTAGTAGTCCCAATCCTCGGTGCTCTCGGCTGGCGACTTGACCTGGTAGAGGTACATGTCGTGGACCATGTTGCCGTCCGCCTGCACCTTGCCGTTGGTTATCACCGCGTCGTCCACAGGCATCGAATGCAGCTGCTTGGCGACGGCTTCGGTCTCGTCCGTGCCGGCCTTGTCGATCGCCTTCAAATACTGTGTCACCGCCGAATAGGTCGCGGCCTGGATCATGTTCGGCATGCGGTTGGTGCGCTTGAAGAAGCGCTGCCCGAATTCGCGGCTCTTGTCGTCGCGATCCCAGTAATAGCCTTCGGTCAACACGACGCCCTGCGCCGCTTGAAGGCCAAGCCCATGCACCTCGGCCAGCGTGAACAGGAGTGCGGCAAGACGCTGACCGCCCTGCACGATGCCGAATTCGGCCGCCTGCTTGATGGAGTTGGAGGTATCGAGGCCGGCATTGGCCAGGCCGATGACCTTGGCGCCCGACGATTGCGCCTGCAGCAGGAAGGACGAATAATCGGTCGATCCCAGGGGATAACGCACCTCGCCCAGCACCTTGCCGCCATGGCTTTCGACGAACTTGGTGGTCTGATCCTTCAGCGAGTAGCCGAATGCATAGTCGACGGTGACGAAGAACCAGCTGTCGCCGCCCTGCTGCACGAGAGAGCCGCCGGTACCCACCGCCTGCGAGTGAGTGTCATAGGCCCAGTGGAAGCCGTAGGGCGAGCACTGTTTGCCGGTCAGCTCCGTGGTTGCCGCGCCGGTGACGATGTCGATCTTCTTCTTTTCCTTGGAAATCCCCTGGACGGCGAGCGCTACCGAAGAGGTCGTCAGTTCCATGATGGCATCGACTTGCTCGGTGTCGTACCACTGCCGGGCGATGTTGGAGGCGATATCCGGCTTGTTCTGGTGGTCGGCGCTGATGATTTCTATCGGCGCTCCCTGCACCTTGCCGCCGAAATCCTCGACGGCCATCTTGGCCGCCTCGACCGACCACTTGCCGCCGAAGTCGGCGTAGACGCCCGATTGGTCGTTGAGGATGCCGATCTTGACCTTGCCGTCGGAAATTTCGGCGGCCGAAGCGGGGATCGCGGATGCGGCGAGAAGTGCCGCGGAAACGAAAAGGCTTACCTTCATGGTTGACTTCCTCCCATAGCGATGAATCCGACCGACCCTCCTATGATCGATCATCGCAATGGTATTGAACATGAGGAAGATAGGGACAGAGGGCAAGAGGCCGTTAGGGATTTAGTGTTCGAAGCGATACGGTTTGGCGGCGGAACGCGAGCCTTGGGCGAGAGATAGAGACACAAACATGTGAACCGCCCGGCGGCAGTGCCGGCTCAGTCCTCGGCGGCGACGAGATGGCCGTTGCCGACATCCCTCAGCGCCAGTTTCAGCGGCGCCTCGCCGATCCTGCGGGTGGCGCTCGGGATTTCCTGGTCGAGGCGCGCGAAGCGGCTTCTGCGCCGCGCGGGATCGGGCACGGGCACGGCTTCGATCAGGCGCCTGGTGTAGGGATGGCGCGGGTTGGAAAAGACCTGGTCGCGGGTGCCCATCTCGACGATCTGGCCGAGATACATGACGGCGACGCGGTCGGAGATGTTCTCGACCACCGCCATGTCATGCGAGATGAAGAGATAGGCGACGCCGAATTCGCGCTGCAACTCCTTCAACAGATCGAGCACGCGCGCCTGCACCGAGACGTCGAGCGCCGAGACGCTTTCGTCGGCGATGATCAGCTTCGGCCGCAGTGCAAGCGCGCGGGCAATGCAGACGCGCTGGCGCTGGCCGCCGGAGAATTCATGCGGATAGAGTTCCATCTGATCGGGCGACAGGCCGACGCGCTCGAACAGCGCCGCGACACGCTCGCTGCGCTCTTCCTTCGAGGCGATGCCGTGGATCAGCAGCGGCTCGGCGACGAGGTCGCCGACACGCATGCGTGGGTCCAACGAGGCATAGGGGTCCTGGAAAATCATCTGCACGTCGCGGCGCACCGCCTTGCGCTCGTCGCGGCCGAGGCCGGACAGATTGCGGCCGCCAATGGCGATGTCGCCGCTGTAGGGCACCAGTCCGGCCAGCGCCTTGGCGGTGGTCGACTTGCCACAACCGGATTCGCCGACCAGCGCCAGCGTCTCGTTGGGCGCGATCGAGAAGCTGACGCCTTCGACGGCGTGGACGCGACGAGTGACCCGGCCGAAGAAGCCGCCATGCAGGTCGAAACGGACATGCAGGTCCTTGACGTCAGCGACATTGGCCGGCGTTGCCGTCTCGGCACTCCTGGATTCCTGGCGACCGATACCGCTGCCGATGCGCGGCACGGCGGCCAATGTCGCTGACGTCAAGGACCTGCATGTC
>NZ_RZRP01000433.1:0-5335 GCF_003997795.1 Mesorhizobium sp. M7A.F.Ca.US.005.03.2.1
GCCCGAGCCCGGGCGTGGTCTACCCGACGCTGACCTTCCTGGAAGAGGCCGGCTATGCCGCCTCCGCCGCCGACGGCAACAAGAAGGTGTTTTCGATCACCGAGGCGGGCCAGGCGCATCTCGCCGACAACCGCGAGATGATCGACGGCGTGCTCGACCATCTCGAGCGCTTCGGCCGCAAAATGGCCAAGGCGCGCGACTGGTTCGGCTGGAACGACGAGAGCGAAGAGGGCGGGCGTCGTGGCGGCCGCGGGGATCGTTCGGAAGCGCGCGACGAATTCCGCGCAGTCCGTCACCGGCTGCGCGCGGCTCTGGGCGACTTCGTCGACGCCCCGGCCGACAAGCAGGCCGAGGCCATCGCCATCCTCGAAGCCGCCGCCGAGGCGCTGGAAGCGCTGTCGCACAAGTAAGCTCGTCCAGCCGACCGGACGCAGCCCTTGCCCGCTGGCCCAAGGACCGATAGTGAAATTCATCCCGCGTCACTCTACATGGTGCGGGATGAATGCTGTTGGAGGAAGTCCGATGTCTTTTCTGAAGCGTCTTTTCGGCGGTGGCGGCGGCGGAACCCAGACGGCTGAGCCGACGAGTGCAGCGCCAGCCAAGCAGGTCGAGCACAAGGGCTTTCTGATCAGCGCCACGCCCTACAAGGCCGATGGCCAGTACCAGACCTGCGGCGTCGTCTCCAAGGAGATCGACGGCGTGGTGAAGGAACACAAATTCATCCGCGCCGACCGCTTTGCCGGGCTCGATGACGCCGTCGACATCTCGATCAAGAAGGGCATCCAACTGGTCGACGAGCAGGGCGATCGGGTTTTTGGATAGGCAGGACCGGTCGAGGCGAAATCTTCGGCATCTCGCAATGAGCCCAACCGATCAGCGTGAAGATGCTGTCAAGCGTGTTAGGAACGCCAAACAAGGCCGGGTCTCCGCAATGCCATCAAAGCCGGCTCACTCTATAGGCCGCCTTGCTATGGCAGTAAATGCATGAGTTCGTCCGGCATTGTGGTAACCGCCGGCACCGGAGTAGCCGCCGGCGTGGGATCGGCCGGATCGGCAACATTCGTTCCACCGATGACGTAGCCCGGTTCTTCCGAGTACGAGTAGACTTTCGTTATGATGCCTGATTTGAGCGCTTCAGCGTCCCAGACGTTATAAAGGCCCTGCGGCGTTGCCAGCCCCATCATGGCGAACACATCGGCGCTGTTGACGCCCATTTCGTCGAAATAGTCGGACAGCAACTGCTTCAGCGCCGGATCAGGCACCGTCGAAATCTCATCAAGGCTTCTTCTGCCGTTGTGCATTCGGGGTGTCTTCCGGCCGTTCGTTATCTGATGGACGGCGATCCGGGCATTGGCAGCTGCGGCGCGGACCTGGCCCCCAGCCAAGGCCCATGGGCAGGCCGAGAAACAGTACGCCCCACCAGAATGAACTTCCCCTTCCGACCAGCCGTTCCTGACCATCTTTTGCGGACAGCGTGGCACCAGCATCGGGCAGCCGTTCAACTGCGTCCTGCCTATCGCAGTTTCGAGGCCGGCGGCGCGGATCATGTGTCCCATTTCGAGCGCCGCATCCACGTTCCCGCCGCCAGACTGAAACACGACAGGAAGCCTTTCTCCCTTCAGTTTCCGCAGAAATTTCTCAAATTGCCTGGCGGTATCAGGTTTTATTATGCCCTCGGCAGATATCCATTGGACGCAGTTGACGTTGCAATCGCCGTTCCGAACCAGAATGAAGTTCATCGGCCATTCTTCGGGCGCTTTCTGCTTTGCGACGGCCGATGCAGTTGCAGTCAAGGCGACAAAGGCGATCAAGCAAAAGGTTACCAGCGGACCCAGGCGAGTTGTCACGTTGAAAAGCCCCACTTACCCACGAATAACTATTATCGCCTTAGGTCTGTCTGACACAACCTTCTTTAACTCTCCGCTCGACGACGCCGTCGACATCTCGATCAAGAAGGGCATCCAGTTGGTCGACGAGCAGGGCGATCGGATTTTTGGGTAAGGGCCGGACCATCGCCGAACCGAGCGCCGCCCGGGCCTTGCGCCACGATAGACCTATCGCTCAGGGGTTGACGTGCGACCACCAGCGGGTCAATTCGTCCTGGCGGGATCGATCGTCATCAGGCGTGCCCTTGCCTCGATCAGGTGCCTTTGCGCGGCTCTTATCCGGCTGCACAATGCCAGATTGAGGGCGACGCCACCTTCCTCATCCAGCAAGTCGTTCGCGCACTTCAAAGAGTGCTCAGCTCTCCTTATACGCAGTCTGGCTTTGGCCGCTTCCATGCTGTGAATTTCAATCATTGCGCCGCGTCCTTTGCGGTTCCGGTCCCTTCATGGACTAAACCGCTGGTAATCGCATTGGTTCCGGCCCAGGGAATATGCCCGCGGCTTCGGCTATTTCGTGGTGGTGTTGAATTCACGGTTTGCCGTGTAATCGATCACGAAGGTGCCCTCGGGAGCGCGAACGCCCTGCTTCACATTTGATATAGTCACCGTTGTGGTAAGTCCCTTCTCGTCGGTGAGGCTCCATCTGCGCAGATCGAGAGATTTACTGTCGAACACCATGGAGATGCTCGAATTGCCGAAGGTCGATCTGTCGGACAGCTTGACGGTAACTTGGGCGCCATCGTCCCTGATGCTTTTCACGCGATTGCCGGAGAAGTCGACCTTATTGTCGAGCAGCAGCTTAAGCGGCGTCTTCGAGAGAGCATAAAGCCGCGATGTCTTCAGCTTTCTGTTATAAACCACCAGGGATTTGCCATCTGCAATCACGCTGATCCCTGATTGGCCTGCATAGTTGAATCGGATCTTGCCGGGGCGTTGTAGAAAAAACCTGCCACGGGTCCTCTCCGCATTTGGACCCGACTGGACGAAGTCCCCGGACATGGACTTTACCGATGAGAGGTGATCGGCAATCGTCTTGGCATCAACAGGCGCGGCGGAGATCGCGGCGGTGGATGCCGCATACATCGCGGCAGCGCTGGCAACGGCGAACCAGCAACCCAGCAGTACTTTGATCCGATAGCCCATCGCTTATCCCACCTCCGGAGGAGGCGCGTGATCGAAAGAGATCACGCGCCTCCAGGTCAGTAACCCTCCGGGCATCGTGCAACGTAAACCCGGCCATACTGATCGCGATATCTGCACTGGCCGGCTTCGCTGGCGTGCCCGATGACGGCCCCGGCTATCGCGCCAACCGCACCGCCAACAACCGCCCCTTGCACAGGATCGCCGGCCACCGCGGCGCCTACCGCTGCGCCACCCAAGCCGCCGACGACAGCGCCTTGTTCGGTACGGGAGCACGCCGAGAGCGGAATGAGCAGGCTCAAAATGAGCAGCGTCTTTTTCATTGGTTCTCTCCTGGGCTACTATTAGCCAAAGCTTAAATGCTCAAGAAAGCTTTTCGATCCATCGTGGGTTGCCTGTCCTTCAAGCGCCGGGCCGTGGCGGACCCGTGTGCCCTCCGGCTCAAACGCCTGCAATCGCCAAAAGCCAGGCCAGGATATCGAGCAGCAGAAACAGCAGCGCAATCTGCAGCGCCACCCGCAGCCGCTGGATAATTCGCCAGTTGCCGGCCATGTCCGCCTTGATGCGAAGCGCAAGCGCGCGGCGCATGGCCGACATCGTCGTCGGCCTGTCGCCGTCGACATATTGATCAAGCAACTCTTCGGGATCGAAGCGGAATGTGTATTGGTGGTAGGGCCAAAGCATGAAGACGATCAGCCCGCCAATGCCGAACAGCAGGGCCACCGCAATCCAGTCCCAAGGCCCAAGCCCGTTGGAAAGGGCCGCACCGCCAAGCAACGAGTTTGCGAAGGCGGTGGCGAAGACAAGGCTGCCGGCGCGGCTGCTCATGTTCTCCACAAGGGTTTGCTGTTGCGTGAGACCTCTCACTGCTTCCTGATAAATGAATGCGAGACGCGGATCGTCGTCGGCAACAGCGCTTGCGGCAATTCTGTTGCTTTCGCTTCCACTCGGATGTTCGACCATCAGGGTGTCCTCTCTGGCGTGGACTGGATGCGCGAGCTCAGTCGAGATCGCTTGGTGCAAACGTTGGCCGTAAACTGCCTCGCGCAAGGGGGAATCCGCAGTGAACCGAACGGGCCAGGCTGATTGCGCGCCTGGCCAGCAAGGTTTGGGAAATCGACCCGGACTACGCCGGCTGGAACTCCCTGCGCGGTAGCGGCGGAAACGCGATGGCGATGCCGACCGCGCCGAGCCCGATAAGAGCCGAGCCGATGAACAGCCAGGAATAGTTGGCGTAGGCGTCGAACACCATGCCGCCGGCAAGCGGGCCCAGCGCCATGCCGAGGCTGGACAGCATGGTGGCGGCGCCGAACACGGTGCCGAGGATGCGCTGGCCGAAATATTCGCGCGCCAGCACCGCATAGAGCGGCATGACGCCGCCATAGGTGGCACCGAAGATAACGGCCAGCATGTAGAACTGCTCAAGCCGGCTGATCGAGAGATAGGCGGCAATGACGATCGCCTGGATCGCCAGGCCCGCGATCAGCACCGGCTTGACGCCCAGCCGGTCGGCCAGCACGCCGTAGAAGAGCCGGCCGCCGAGGCCTGCCAGGCCTTCGACACTGTAGATCGAGACCGCTGCCATGGGGGCGACGCCACACAGCATGGCATAGCTGACCATATGGAAGATCGGGCCGGAATGCGCCGCACAGCAGGCAAAGAAGGTCAGCCCCAGCACGATGAACTGCGGTGAGCGCAGCGCCTTGCCGACCGTCAGGCCGGCGCCTTCGGCAACCGGCGCGGAGCCGGTATCGGCCATGACGGGCTTCGGTGGTTGGCGCACCAGCAGCACCGCCGGCAACAGCAATAGCCAGGCGGTAATGCCGATGTCGAACATGGCGGTTCGCCAGTCATAGGCGGAGATCAGCCAGCGGGCGAAGGGCGAAATCGTCATCGGCGCCACGCCCATGCCTGCCGAGACCAGCGAGACGGCGAGGCTACGGTTGGTGTCGAACCAGCCTGTGGTCAGCGCGATCATCGGCGCGAAAAAGGCGCTTGCCGCGAGGCCGACCAGCACGCCATAGGTAATCTGGAAGCTCAGCAGCGAACCGGCCCGGCTGGCCAGCACCAGCGCCAGCCCGAGCAGAACCGCGCCGGTCATCACGACGATGCGGGCGCCAAAACGGTCCGATATCGCGCCCCAGGCGAAGCCGCCAAGGCCCATCACCAGGAAGTTGAGCGTCATGGCGCTCGAAATGCCGGCGCGCGACCAGTTGGTGTCGATCGCCATCGGCTCGAGAAAGATCGCCAGCGAAAACATCGTCCCGATGGCGACACAGGACATCAGCGCGCCAGCCGCGACGATGACC
>NZ_RZRP01000434.1:0-5333 GCF_003997795.1 Mesorhizobium sp. M7A.F.Ca.US.005.03.2.1
GCCCTGCGCGCCATGGATCATGGCGGTGTTGACGCCGATCACCTCGCCGGCCGACGAAACCAGCGGCCCGCCGGAATTGCCGGGGTTGAGCGCTGCGTCGGTCTGGATGACGTCGTCAATCAGCCGGCCGGTCGAGGCGCGCATGGAGCGGCCGAGCGCCGAGACGACGCCGGAGGTGACGGTCCATTCAAAGCCGAGCGGATTGCCGATGGCGATGGCGATCTGGCCGCGCCGCAGCCGCTTGGAATCGGCGAGCGGTGCGACATCGGCAAAGCTGCCGTCGGCGCGCACCAGCGCGATGTCGGTGTCGGGATCGCGGCCGAGCACGCGGCCTTCGCGGGAGGCGCCGTCCGGCATCGAGACGCGCACTGTCCTGGCATCGCCGACGACGTGGAAATTGGTAACGACCAGTCCGTCCGGCGCGATGACGAAGCCGGAGCCGTGGCCGCCCTGGCCGCCGACGCGTTCGATGCGGCAGACGGCCGGGCCGATGCGGTCGACGGCGTCCGCAACGGTCGTCGAATATGCGTCGAGCAATGTATCGTCAGGTTCGAATTTGGCTGCGGCGAGGGCCATGGAAGGGCTCCGTATTTTCGGGCGAAAGGATGATTTTTTTTCCTGTGCGCGTCGTTGTCCCAAAACCGCTGAGCACTTTTGGGCGACACGCACTATATGTGCGGAGCGGCTGGAACCGCCGCGACCTGACCAGATGGCCAGTCAAACCGGCAACTAGCCGTCAGGCGAGTACCTCTGAACGCGCTGTCGAGCGATATCTGGGGCATGGATGAACCCAGGAGACCAATATGAGCGATTTCAATCTGAGTGCGTTTTCGCAAGCCATCGCCGATCTCGCCGCCCAGGCGGCACCGGCAACGGCTGGCTTCGCCACGCATCATCACCGCACGGCAAGCGCCTTCCACTGGCGTGACGGTTATTTCGTCACCGCCGAGGAGGCTGTCGAGGCCGGCGAGGAGATCGAACTGACGCTGGCCTCGGGTGAGGCGGTGAAGGCAGAACTGGTCGGCCGCGATCCGTCGACTGGCGTTGCCCTGCTGAAGCCGGCTACGGCCATCAACGCCGTGCCGTTGGCTAGGGCTGACGCGGTGCGGCCAGGCAACATTGCCATCGCCATCGGCAATAGCAACGGGTCGGCTCTGGCCGTTTCGGGCTCGGTCGGCGAAGTCGGTCCGGCCTGGCGCTCGATGCGCGGCGGCACCATCGACCGGCGCATCAATCTGGCCGTCGGTGCCGGCGGCCGTTTCGAGGGCGGCCCGGTTCTCGACGCCAAGGGTGCGCTGATCGGCATGCTGCTGTTCGGGCCGCGCCACCGGGCGCTGGTCATGCCTTACGAGACGATCGAGCGGGCGGTTGCGACGCTGCGCGAAAAGGGCCATGTCGCGCGCGGTTATCTCGGCGCCGGCCTGCATCCGGTACGCGACCGCGACGCGCATGGCGCGATGGTGATGAGCCTCGATGACGATGGTCCCGCCAAGGCCGCCGGTCTCTCTCTCGGCGATATCATCGTGGCGTGGAACGGTGAGGCGGTGCATGGCCCGCGCGACCTGATCCGCAGGCTCGGACCAGACAGTGCGGGCGCTTCGGTGACGCTCGGCGTGGTGCGCGGCGGCGAACAGCGCGATGTCGGGCTGACCATCGGCGAAAAGCCGCTGAGCTGAGGGCATCCATGGACACGCTCACCAGCGACCGGATCATGCATGACGGTGCCGTCTCGCGGCGGCTGGTGGTGCTGATTGCGCTTGGCGATGCGTCGCGCGCCGAGCGCCTGGCGGCCTCGCTGGCCGCGAGCGATGACCTGCTGCCGGTGGTGGCCGGCAGGGCTGACGTCGCCATCGTTGACGACATGAGCGGCGGTGCCGTGCCGGCCGCCATTCCCCGGGTTCTGCTATCGGGAGGCGCCAATGGCGAACGGCCCGCGGGCGAGGTGTTGGCCGTCCTCGAAACGGGCGCGGACGATTTGTTGATCGCTGCGGCGGCGCGGCTGGCGGCGGCCGGCTATCGGGTATCGGGCGAGCGCAGAACCGGACGCCATGAGGATTTCCATACTGGCGATGGCGAGCCGTTCGAAGATGAAGCCTCCGACGAGCATGCCGTCCGTCCTTCGCTGTCGCCGCGCGAGGCGGAAGTGCTGGCGCTGCTGGCCGAGGGCGCACCCAACAAGGTGATCGCGCGGCGGCTGAACATTTCCGTGCACACCGCGAAGTTCCATGTCGCCGCAATCCTGATCAAGCTCGGTGCCGCCAACCGCACCGACGCGATTGCCACTGCGATGCGGCAGGGGCTGGTGCTGGTATAGTCATAAACCCTACGCTGCGTAACGCGGTGTCCGGCGTGTCGGGTCTTGCGCTGTGGTCGCCCGCCGCGCAAAGCTTGGCGTCTGACGTGTTGCAAGGGAGGCGCAAGGAAATGTCGCTCAAGGGAAAGACGCTGTTCATCTCCGGCGGATCGCGCGGCATCGGGCTGGCGATCGCGCTGCGCGCGGCGCGCGACGGCGCCAATGTGACGATCGCGGCCAAAACCGCCGAACCGCATCCGAAGCTGCCCGGCACAATCTATAGCGCGGCAGAAGAGATCGAGCAGGCCGGCGGCAAGGCGCTGCCCGTGCTGTGCGACATCCGTGAAGAGGCACAGGTGGCCGAGGCGGTCGCCAGGACCGTGGAAAAGTTCGGCGGCATCGATATCTGCGTCAACAATGCCAGCGCCATCCAGCTCACCGGCACGCTGGAAACCGACATGAAGCGCTACGACCTGATGCATCAGATCAACACGCGCGGCACCTTCCTGGTGTCCAAAATGTGCATTCCGCACCTGAAGTTGGCCAGCAATCCTCACATCCTGAATCTGGCACCGCCGCTCGACATGAAGGCCAAGTGGTTCAAGAATCATGTCGCCTACACGATGGCCAAGTTCGGCATGTCGATGTGCACGCTGGGCATGAGCGCCGAGTTCGCCAAGGACGGCATCGCCGTCAATTCACTGTGGCCGATTTCGACCATCGACACGGCAGCCGTGCGCAATCTGCTGGGCGGCGCGACGGTGGCGGCAATGAGCCGTTTGCCCGACATCATGGCCGATGCTGCGCATGCCATCTTCATGCGGCCGGCGCGCGAAGCGACCGGCAATTTCTACATCGACGAAGAGGTGCTGCGCGCCGAGGGCGTCAGCGATTTCTCGATCTATGCGCCTGATGCGACCGGGCCGCTGGCCGGCGACTTTTTTGTTCCCGACGAGGTGTTTGCCCGCACGGACAGCAAGATCAGGAATATTTACTAGAGCTCTTCGTTTTGACGCGACGGGCGTCGAGCCAAGCCCTTCGCCACCAGCAGAGTCATGGGAAAGCCCTGCTCGAACAAGGCGGTAGGGCATCGTTCCTGCGGGATTGATTCAACGTCCGGCAGGCGCAGGCTCACGCCTCGTCCTTCTTGCCTTTGCTCAGGCCCATCAGCCGGTCGATATAGGCGAGCATGAGCGCCGAGACGACGAAGGCGAGATGGATGATGGTCAGCCACATCAACTGGTCGGTCGTGTAGGACGATGAGTTCAAGAACACCTGCAAGAGGTGGATCGACGAGATGGCGACGATGGTCGAGGCAACCTTGACCTTCAGCGAACCGACATCGATGGTGCCCAGCCAGTGCACACCGCCGTCCTGGTCGTCGAAGCGGCTGACGAAATTCTCGTAGCCCGAGATGATGACCATCACCACCAGCGAGGCAACCAGCGCGGCATCGATCAAGCCGAGCATCTTCAGGATGGTGTCGGTGTCACCGAGCGTGAACGCCAGGCTAATGAACTCATAGAGCTTCTTGCCGAAGGACAGCGCATAGACGGCCAATGCCAGGGCCAGGCCTATATAGAAAACGACGAGCAGCCAGCGTGAAGCGAGAATGATCGATTCGATGGCGAGTTCGAGACGCTTCATGGGATGATTCCGGCTGGTTATCTCTCAGACAATGGCCGTATTCGACGAGGCCGCCACCGTTTGCAAGACAAAAAACCCCGCCGAACAAAGTCCGGCGGGGCTCAATGCGTCCCGCTGGAGTCGGGACGGGGCAGGGAACGCCCAGCACCGAATCTGGGGTGGCTGCGCTCGCGATTCAATGAGCCGTGTCTAACGCCCGTACAATTCTTGTTGAACCCCGCACATCCATTCACCCCCGGCTGTGCCGGGGGTGGATGCTTCTCTTGCCGATTCCACAAACCGGGTCATGATTTTGAAATCATGACCTAATTGTTGCTGGCGACCGGTGCCACCAGCGAGGTGATGCGGCGGATGGCGACGCGGCGGTTCTCGCGGTTGGGCGCCGCCGTGTTGACCTTCAGATACTCCTCGCCATAGCCCTGTGTCGTCAGGTTTTCCGGCGGGATGCCGAAGGCATTGGTCAGAGCCTCCGCCACCGCTTCCGCACGGCGATCGGAAAGAGCGAGGTTAGCCTCCGGTGTGCCGACCGCGTCGGTGTGACCTTCGATCAGGAAGGTCTCGGCCGGGTTCTTCTTCAACAGCTTCTCCATGGCCGTCGCTACGCCCTCGAGCTTCTGCACCTCGGTGTCGGAGATGGAGGCCGAACCGAATTCGAAGTTGAGCGTGTCGAGATCGACGCGACGTGCGATGTCGCGCACGCGGGCCGAACGCTTGACCTCGTCGATCGAATAGAGGCGCTGGACCTTCTCGACCGGGGGCTGTTCGAGGAACTCGTAGTAGTCATCGGGGCTCTCGACGTCCTCGGAATCGAGGATGTATTCCCGGCGCGGGATGGTCAGCCGCATCGGCGGCAGGTCGTCGCCGGGATCACGCCAGTCGCTGTCATCCTCATAGTGCCGCTCGTCGACATAGCTCAGCACATATTCGCGTCCATCCGGCGCAATGCGCGAACGCTGGATAACGTCGCCATAGCGGTTGCGGATGGTGACGATCCGGACACCGTTGTCGCGCTCGACGATTTCCCGGGTGCGATCGCCCGACAGATCCTCATAGTAGACTTCTTTGGCACCGCGGGTGACGCGCGGGGCATCATTGCTCTGGACAAATGTCTGGTTGTTGAACTGCAGGATGACGCGATCGCCGAGTTTCCTGACGACGTCGACGCCTTTCGGACGCCGACGATCGCGGGCGATCTCATCGGGCGCACGCTCTACGCGCGTGCCCTTCTCCTCGGTCACCGGGACGATCTTCTCGGGCTTGATCTCCTGCTGTGCGGCCCTGTCGTCGGTGGGCGGCGGACCCTGGTCGACGGGAGCAGCCACCGGCTTGCGGCCCTGATCGCCACCTTGCTGGGTATTTTGCCCGCCATTCTGCTGCTCGCCATCCTGCGGGA
>NZ_RZRP01000435.1:0-5316 GCF_003997795.1 Mesorhizobium sp. M7A.F.Ca.US.005.03.2.1
ATCTGACCAATCGCACGGCGCAATCCGACAAGGCTTATTTCAACGTCTTCAAGCCGGACGGGATCGACCTGCCCGATTCCACGCCGATGATCGCGCTGGCCCGCGATTCGACGCTGACGCCGGAACTGCATCCCGGCATGACCGAACGCATGGCCTATGTCTGGCCGCTTGCCGGTAACGCCGCCGTGCCGGCAAATCTCAGCTTCGGCGTCACCGCCGAGATCTTCAAGCCGCGCGACAATCTTTACGGCACGCCGGGCTGGTTCAATCCCTATCGGCTCGGCACCGTCACCATGCCGGTCGCCGACCTGCCCGAGAGCGGCTCATGAGGATCCGCGCCATCGGCAATCTCCTGATCGTCGCCGCCACCGTGGCGCTCAGCTACGGCATGCAGGTGTCGAAGCCGCATTATGCCGAACTTACCGCGCCGATCCCCATCGATGGCGCCATGCACGACACGGTGCGGGCGCGCAGCTTCGATGTCCGCCTCGACAGAATGGTCTTTGCGCGCACGCTGAAGACCAACCAGTTCGGCCAGGAAAGGCTGCTGACCACCAGCGGCCTGTGGGCGGTGGCGACGACCAATCTCACCGCCACCAGCACCTCCACCACGGTCGCCGACGGCACCTGGCAAGGCCCGACCGGCCTGCGCTACCGCCAGACGGAGCGGCTCAACTATCGCCAGGATATGCCGCCACATGCCGTCGATCCAGGGCTGGAGAGAAGCGGCCTGTTCGTCTTCGAGTTGCCGGCCGACCAGATCCGAGGCGCCAGCCTGCTTATCGCCGCACGTCAGTTCGGCCCGCTCGACGCCCAGGCTCGCATCAGCCTCGATGCCGTTCCGACCGGTGCCGATGGTCAACCGGCGGATGTCTTGCCGCTATACGATCTCGACGCTCCTGCACCGCCGCAGGGCCAGACACGGCAGGGCCAGACACGGCAGGGCAAGACATGAGCGCGGTTTCAACCGACATCGACCCAGCCGGCGGTGGCGAGAAAAAATGGCGACGGCGCGGTCTTGCCGCGCTCGCTATCCTGCTGCCGCTGACGCTGGCCGAAACCAGCTATGAGAGCATCCGTGAATGGCTGCATGGCGAGGACCTCATCGCCAGGGATGTCGAGTTTGGCCAAGGCGCGCCGTTCGGCGGCAGCGAATGGCGGCTGGCCGATTTGCGCGGCGGCAAGGCCGGCCGCTTGCCCGACCATGCCATGGCCGTCATCGCCACCTTCGCCGTCACGGTCGGCGATCCCGATCTGCAAAAGCAGTGGCTGGGCTGCAAGGTGATGCTGACCGACGCCGCCGGCCGCCGCTGGCTGCCCGACTTCATCCCCGGCGTCAGCCTGCCGGACGGCGTGATGAACTGCACCTCGGCGATCTTCTCCGGCGCCAAAAAGGGCGAAATCATCAGCGTCGGCGAGACCTTCATCGTGCCCGAGGATGCCATCGAGACCATCCGCCCAGCCATTGGCCTGGGCAGCGAGCGCCCCTGGTTCCTGCGTTTTCAGCGGCCGCCGAAGTGACAGCATCCTTCTCCCCGTAAAGAAAGCTCACTTCCCCGCCCGCTTCGCCATCGAAAACGCCGTCTCCAGCACGGCGGCGAGAAAGCATATGCGCAGCGGCTCGATCAGGATGCCGGTGGAAGAATCCTGGAACGGGCTGCCGAAGAGCAGCGTCACGGCATGCGAAAAAATCTGCCAGATATCGAGCTCGTGTGGGCCGATCAGCCGCGTCGCGCCGAGCCACAGCCAGGCCGCGCCCCAGTCGAGCAACCGGTAGCCGACCACCAGCGTGCACAACAGCACCAGGCTGGCGCTGACCGTCAGCCGCACGCCGTTGGCGATCGGCAGATAGCGCGAGCGGTAGCCGGCGATGAAATGCTCGACGAAATCGCGCAGGAATTTCGGCAGGCCGGCATAGCGCTGGCCGGCACGCTCCAGCCGGCCGTGCACGCGCATCAGGGCAGCATCGTCGCGCACATCATAGCCGTAGATCAGCGCCGCCATCACCAGCCAGATCAGCGGCAGGAGCATGAAGAAGAACAGGTTGATCGCAGCCGTCGACGGCGCGATCGAGGAGATCTCGACCGGCACCATGGGTGCGGCCGAGGCCATCGGCACCGGGTTTGCCAGCCCGTCCACCGATGCCTGCAGGACCGACCAGAAATTGCGGCTCATCAGCCATTGCAGCGCCGAGTCCTTCCAGCGGCTGATCACGTAGAGACCGACGAAAATCCAGTTGGTCTCGCAGATCACCACCACGATCTGCCAGAACGACTCCGCACCTGTCTTAGCCTGCATGAATTTGGCCAGCCGGCGGATCAGCCAGGACACCGCCACGGAGACCAGCAGCCAGCGCGAGTCGAGCACGTCGAGCACATCAGCGCTCTGGCCGAAATCGGCCTGGTCGAGTGTTTCGCGCGAATACTGTCGCACGATGTCGCCCAGAAATCCCCAGGCGGCATAATAGGCGAAGAACGGCAGAAGCGCGATGGTGATCATCCGCACCAGCCGCGAGCCGCGCCGGTCAGCCTCGGCACCCGGCTTCGTTTGCGTCTCGGTGGTTGCGGCCTTGTCGGCGCCGCGCTGCGCGGCCACCACATGCGGCAGGCCGGGGCGCAGCACGTGGAACATTGCCACCGTCATCACCAGCTGCGCCAGCGCCACCAGCGTCAGCATCGCCAACCCGGCGAAGTGATTGGCCAGCGCCACCTTCGCCGCCAGCAGCATGAGGAGATCGCCGACCAGCACGCCGGCCAGCACGAGTGCCATGAGTTGCGGCCAGAACCGCCGCAGCAGCGAAAAACCTAGGGTGATCGGTCTGATGATATCGGCAAACATGAGGTTCTCTCACGATGCCACCCGCCAAAACCTTTCTAGCAAAGCATGATTGTTTTGCAAGGAATGGGGCTCCCTTCTCCCACTGTGGGAGAAGGGAGAACCGTCCCCCTCACCGTCGCACCCTCGACTTCAGCCACCGATCAAACGCCACCGCCAGGATCAGGATGAGCCCGATGACGATGCTTTGCGTGTAGGACGAGACATTGTTGAACTGCAGCCCGTTCTGCAGCACGCCGATCAGCGCCGCGCCCACCACCGTGCCGCCGACCGAGCCGATGCCGCCGAACAGCGAGGTCCCGCCGATGACGACGGCCGAAATGACGGTCAGTTCGTAGCCGATGCCCGCCACCGCTTCCGAGGAGTTCAGCCTGGCCGACAGCACGAAGGCCGCGAGCCCGGCGAAGAAGCCGACAATGACGTAGACCGAGACCAGGATGCGGTCGACGCGCAGGCCCGACAGCCGCGCTGCTTCCGCATTACCGCCGACGGCATAGACGGCGCGGCCATAGCGCGTGTAGCGCAGCACGATGTGGCACAGGATGGCGGCCGCCGCGAAGATCAGCGCCGGCACCGGCACCGGGCCGATCAGCCCGGTGCCGAACCAGCGCATCGAGGCGTCGAAGCCCGAGATCGGGCCGCCATTGGAGATGGTCAGCGTCAGCCCGCGAAACACCGTCAGCCCGCCCAGCGTGACGACGAAGGGCGGCACTTTCAGCCGGGTGATGACAAGTCCCTGCACGCCGCCGGCAGCGGCTCCGACGATGATGGCGGCCAGCAGCGCGGCGAACCAGCCGAACCCTTGCGTGCCGCTCGTCGACAGCGACAGCGTGTTGGCCGTGCCGCCCTTGGCGACCACGGCGGCGACCATGCCGCAGAAGGCGAGCAGCGAGCCGACCGACAGGTCGATGCCGGCGGTAAGGATGACGAAGGTCATGCCGAGCGCGATCAGCCCGGTGATCGAGATCTGCCTTGTGATGTTGAACAGGTTGATCGGGTCCATGAAGCTCGGCTTCAGCACCGTGAAGACGATGATCAGCGCCACCAGGAACAGCAGCGGCCCGAAGCTCATCAAAAGCCGCGCGAAGTTGATGCCGCCGCGCTGATCCTGCTCCCCCGCCACGCTCATAGTGTCTCCTTGCGGTCGAGTGCCATCAGTTCCATCAGTCTTTCCTCGTTTGCCTCGACGCCCGGCATCTGGCCGGTGATGCGTCCGCGGCGCATGGTGACGATGCGGTCCGAAACCGCCAGCACCTCGGGCAGCTCGGACGAGATCATCATCACCGCAATGCCGCGCGCCGCAAGCTGCACCAGGATCTGGTGCACCTCGGTCTTGGCGCCGACATCGACGCCGCGCGTCGGCTCGTCGACGATCAGCACTTTCGGATCGCGCGCGAGCCAGCGCGCCAGGATCACCTTTTGCTGGTTGCCGCCCGACAGGCCCTCGATCGCCTGCTCGGCCGAAGCCATGCGGATCGACAGCATCTTTCGAAACCCGGACAGCGCATCGCGCTCGCGCCGCTCGGCCATGAAGCCGAAACCGTTGCTGAAGCTGCCCAGCGAAGCGATGGAGAAATTCGGCAGGATGCCCAGCGCGGCAAAGATCGCCTGGTGCTTGCGGTCCTCCGGCACCAGGCCGATGCCGAGCGCAATGGCGTCCGCGGGCGATGCCGGGGCGATCGGCTCGCCGTCGAGCGTGATGGTGCCGGCCGCGATGCGGTCGGCGCCGAAGATAGCGCGCGCCAGTTCGGTGCGGCCTGAGCCGACAAGCCCGGCAACGCCGAGGATTTCACCGGCCTTGAGGTCTATGTCGACGCCGTCGAGCACGATGGCGTGTGGCGCCTCGGGGTCGCGCACGGTGCGCAGGCCGCGCACCGACAGCACGACATCGCCGGCCACCGCGCGTTGCGCCGGCCGGGCGTAGAGCTCGGACGCCGCGCGGCCGACCATCTTCTCGATGATTTTCGGCAGCGCGATCGGCCCGCCTTCACGGTTAAGGTGGCCGGCAAGCCTGCCGTCGCGCAGCACCGTCATGCGATCGCATATGGCGGACGCTTCCTCCAGCCGGTGGGTGACGAACATGATGGCGACCTTGTCCTTGCGCAGCCGGTCCATGATCGACAGCAGCCGCTGCACCTCGGTCTCGGTCAGCGCCGAGGTCGGCTCGTCCATGATGATCAGCCGGCTTTCCAGCGACAGCGCCCGAGCAATCTCGACCAGTTGCTGCTCGGCCACCGACAATGCCGAGACCGGCGTCATCGGGTCTATGGAGAGACCGACGCGGGCGATGATCGTGCGGGAATCTTCCTCCATCTTGCGCCAACTCACCAGCCCGAGCGGGCCGATCGGCGCGCGGCCGATAAAAATGTTCTCCGCCACAGTCAGCGTCGGGATCAGGCTCAGTTCCTGATAGATGGTGACGATGCCAAGCCGCTTGGCATCCTGCGGGCTGGAGGGATGATAATCGGCACTGTCGAAGAT
>NZ_RZRP01000436.1:0-5299 GCF_003997795.1 Mesorhizobium sp. M7A.F.Ca.US.005.03.2.1
GTTTATGCCTTGCGCAGCACCCCCGATGACGATCAGCGACAACACGCCGGACGCGCAGATGAAGGCGATGCGGGCAACGCTGTCGGCGTCCGGGCTGGTCGCGTCGTTGACCAGGGCTTCGACAAAGGCCCAGAAAAACAGAACCGCGACGACCAGCAATGCGGTGGCAAGCGGCGCCACGACAACGAAATTGTCGAGGTTGACGAAGCGGGTACCCTCGATTGTGGCACCGATCACGCCGAGCGCCGCCGCCACACCACGGTTTCCGTCGATGCAGATGAGCGCAAGCAGGGCGAAAACAATCGTCCAGTGCAAGGTCAGAAAAGAGGTCAGTACCTGTCGCATCGGTGTTCCTGCTTCGCAAAGCAGGAGACGGCCAATCTGAACCATTGCCTGCTTGCGCCGGGACAGTGGGCCTTGCCGCTCGCCATCGCAACGGAAACCATTTGTTAAGGTTAACGGAAATTAGCCATATGCGAGAGGATACGGACCAACGCCTCAAAACTGTGGATGGCGCCGGTTTTTGCGATGCTCGCGGCTCAGTTCACCGGCGGATAGAGCGTGTCGATGATCATGCGTGCATCGTGGCGCGAATCGATCATGCCATAGGTGTTGCGCCATTGGCCGGCCAATCGCGTCTCGACGAAAGCGTCGGCGATCCGCCCTGCCCCCAGACGGCGCAATTCTGCCGCCGCAGCCGACAGAGCCAGCTGCTCGGTGAGCAGCCGAGCCGAACCTTCGTCGGTTGTAGCGACCTGCATCGCCGCCTTCAGCACGCCGATCGTGCCGCGTCCGCCGGCGCCGAGATCGCGGTCGATGCCGGCCAGCACATCCTCGAACAGGCCGGGCGCACGGCCAAGCACGCGCAGCACGTCGAGCGCCATGACATTGCCCGAGCCCTCCCAGATCGCGTTGACCGGGGCCTCGCGATAATAGCGGGCGAGCGGCGCCTCCTCGACATAGCCATTGCCGCCGAGGCACTCCATCGCCTCATAGAGCAAAGGCGGCGCGATCTTGCAGACCCAGTATTTGACGACCGGCGTCATGGCGCGGGCAAACGCCGCTTCACCGCGGTCGCTGGCCGCCTCGTCGAAGGACCGCGCCAGCCGGAACGACAGTGCGGTGGCGGCGGCGACATCGAGTGCCATGTCGGCCAGCACGCGCTGCATCAACGGCTGCTCGATCAGGGTCGAACCGAACACCTGACGATGGCGGGCATGATGAACGGCCTCGGCGAGGCCCGCGCGCATGATCGCCGACGAGGCGATGGCACAATCGAGCCGGGTGAGCGTCACCATGTCCATGATCGTCTTCACACCGGCACCGGGTTCGCCGACCATCTCGCCGATGGCATTGACGAATTCGACTTCGGAGGATGCGTTGGAACGGTTGCCGAGCTTGTCCTTCAGCCGCTGGAAGCGGAAGCCGTTGCCCGAGCCGTCACCGAGAACGCGCGGTACGAGGAAGCACGACAGCCCCTCCGGCGCCTGCGCCAGCACCAGGAAGGCATCCGACATCGGCGCCGACATGAACCATTTGTGCCCGGTCAGACGATAAAAACCGCTGCCGGCGCGTTCCGCCCTCGTCACATTGGCGCGCACATCGGTGCCGCCCTGTTTCTCGGTCATGCCCATGCCGAGCGTCAGCCCGGTTTTCTCGACCGGCGGCTTTTGGCTCTGGTCATATTTGCGCGTCGTCACGCGCGGCGCCCATTCACGAAACAGTTTCGGGCTGGCCATCAAGGCCGCTAGCGAAGCGTTGGTCATGGTGATGGGGCACAGATGCCCGGTCTCGAGCTCCGCCGTCAGATAAAACCGGGCGGCACGGACCTGATGGCGGCGGCCGATCTCGGTGTCGCCGTTTTCCCACACCGAGGAATGCAGCCCATTGGCCACGGAGCGGCGCATCAAGGCGTGATAGGCGGGATGGAACTCGACCACGTCGATGCGCCGTCCTTGGCGATCATGCGTCCTCAGCTTCGGCGTCTCGACATTGGCGAGGCGCGCCAGTTCCTGCGCCTCCTGCGTCAGCACGAAACGGCCGAGACCGTCGAGTTCCCGGCGCACCGGATCGGAAAAACGCTCCGCGAGCTGGATCAGCAACGGATCGCCCCGCCAGGCGTTGCCGCCCGTCAGCGGCGGCGGCTGGTTCGTCACGTCGTCGGTCACGCCCAATCCTTCTATCGTCAGAAAGCCACGAATCCGAGGCTGTCGGCTAGATATAGCCAAGCCATGCAGCGCGCGCGATGAAAATACCGGCCGATACAATCGGCCGTCTACACGAAAAAAATGAGGAGAACGGCTCCAATGCAAAGCTGGCGCTTGCAGCCGCAAAGTCTCCACCCTATAGCAGCCCCTTGAGATGACCGACGCTTCGTCCCCCTATCCTCATCGCCATCTTCTGGGCATCCGCGACCTTTCCCCTGCCGACATCGAGCTGTTGCTCGACAGGGCGGACCGGGCGGTCGCGATCTCGCGGCAGTCCGAGAAGAAAACCTCGACGCTGCGCGGCCGCACACAGATCAACCTGTTCTATGAAGCCTCGACGCGCACGCAGTCGTCGTTCGAACTGGCCGGAAAGCGGCTTGGCGCCGATGTCATGAACATGTCGGTGGCAAGCTCTTCGGTGAAGAAGGGCGAAACGCTCATCGACACGGCGATGACGCTGAATGCCATGCGGCCCGACATACTGATCATCCGCCACCAGTCGGCCGGTGCGGCCGCGCTTCTCGCGCAGAAGGTCGGCTGCTCCGTCGTCAATGCCGGCGACGGCGCGCATGAGCACCCGACACAGGCGCTGCTCGACGCGCTGACCATCCGCCGCGCCAAAGGCCCGCTGTCGAAGCTGATCGTGGCGATCTGCGGCGACATCCTGCATTCGCGCGTGGCGCGCTCCAACATCATGCTGCTCAACGCGCTCGGCGCGCAGGTGCGCGTCGTTGCGCCGTCGACGCTGCTGCCCACTGGCATCGAGAAGATGGGCGTCATCGTCACCCGTTCGATGGCCGAAGGCCTCAAGGACGCCGATGTGGTGATGATGCTGCGCCTGCAGCGCGAGCGCATGGAAGGCGCCTTCGTGCCTTCGGTGCGCGAGTATTTCCGCTATTTCGGCCTCGATGCGGAAAAACTGAAGGCGGCCAAAGACGACGCGTTGGTGATGCACCCCGGACCGATGAACCGTGGCGTCGAGATCGCTTCGGAAATCGCCGACGGCCCGCAAAGCGTCATCCAGGAACAGGTCGAAATGGGCGTTGCTGTGCGCATGGCGGTCATGGAAGCGCTGCTCGATCCCCGTCGCAACCAAGAGGGCCGCGGCGCATGAGCATAACGGTCTTTGAGCGCGCCCGCATCGTCGACCCCTCGCGCGGCATCGACGAGATCGGCGCCGTCATCGTCGATGGCCGCAAGATCGTTGCCGCCGGCAAGGCAGCGCTCAACCAGGGCGCGCCCGAGGGCGCCACCATAATCGACTGCGCCGGCAAGGCGATCATTCCAGGCCTGGTCGATGGCCGCGTCTTCATCGGCGAACCGGGCGGCGAGCATCGCGAAACCATTGCGTCGGCGAGTGTCGCGGCGGCGGCTGGCGCCGTCACCTCCATCGTCATGATGCCCGATACCGACCCAGTGATCGACAATGTGGCGCTGGTCGAGTTCGTGCTGCGCACCGCGAAAGACACGGCTATCGTCAACGTCTTTCCGGCAGCGGCGATCACCAAGGGCCTCGACGGGCGCGAGATGACCGAGTTCGGCCTGCTGCGCGAAGCCGGCGCGGTCGCCTTCACCGATGGCCGCCACACCATATCGAGTGCGCTGGTGATGCGCCGCGCGCTGACCTATGCGCGCGACTTCGGCGCCACCATCGTGCATGAGACGCAGGATGCGGACCTCGGTTCATCCGGCGTGATGAATGAAGGCCTCTACGCCAGCTGGCTCGGCCTTTCCGGCATTCCGCGCGAGGCCGAATCCATCCCGCTGGAACGCGACCTTGCGCTGGCGCGGCTGACGCGCGGTTCGTACCATGCGGCGAAGATCTCGACGGCGATGGCGGCAAACGCTGTAACGCGTGCCAAGGCCGACGGGGCGACGGTGACGTCGGGCGTGGCGATCCACAATCTGTCGCTCAATGAAAACGATGTCGGCGAATACCGCACCTTCTTTCGCCTGACGCCGCCATTGCGTGCCGAGGAAGACCGGCTGGCGATGATCGAGGCGGTCAGGGACGGTACGATCGACGTCATCGTCTCCTCGCACGATCCGCAGGATGTCGACACCAAGCGCCTGCCCTTCGCCGATGCGGCGGCCGGCGCCATCGGGTTGGAGACGCTGCTGGGCGCGGCCTTGCGGCTCTACCACAATGGCGACGTGCCGTTGCTGAGGCTGATCGAGACCCTGTCCACGGCCCCGGCAAAACTGTTCGGACTGCCCGGTGGCACGCTGAAGCCCGGCGCTGTCGCCGATCTTGCGCTTGTCGACCTCGACGAACCCTGGATCGTCAGCGAAAGCGGCATTCGTTCGCGCTCAAAAAACACCTGTTTCGAAGGTGCGCGCCTGCAAGGCAAGGTCTTGCAAACTCTGGTTGCGGGCCGCACAGTGCTCTCCGTCTGAGCCGGACAACCCGCGCACCGCGCCTGATCCGGCCAAACTGGGGGAAATGCGGGGGAAACAATGACTTACAGCCTCATCCCATCGCTTGTGTTCGGCTATCTCCTGGGCTCGATTCCGTTCGGGCTTCTGCTCACCCGCGCGGCCGGCCTTGGCGATGTGCGCCAGATCGGCTCGGGCAACATCGGCGCCACCAATGTTCTGCGCACCGGCAACAAGGGCCTAGCCGCGGCGACGCTGTTGCTCGACGTGCTGAAGGGCACGGCCGCCGTGCTGATTGCTGGCTATTTCGCGCCTGACCTGGCGATCTGGGCCGGTCTCGGCGCCTTTCTCGGTCATCTCTTCCCGGTATGGCTGGGCTTCAAGGGCGGCAAGGGCGTCGCCACCTATCTCGGCGTGCTGATCGGCCTTGCCTGGCAGGTAGCGCTGATCTTCGCCGTCGTCTGGCTGGTGATGGCATTCCTCTTCCGTTATTCCTCGCTTGCGGCGCTGACGGCGGCGGTCATCGTGCCGATCGCCCTCTATGTCCTGAGCACGCCGCAAATTGCCGGATTGTTCGTGGTGATGAGCGTCATCGTTTTCATCAAGCACCGGGAAAACATTTCGCGCCTGCTTGCCGGCACCGAGGGCAAGATCGGAGCCAAGGGATGAGCGAGCCGACCGCCGGGCCGCGCCTCAGCGACCGGCAGCGGCTGAGC
>NZ_RZRP01000437.1:0-5291 GCF_003997795.1 Mesorhizobium sp. M7A.F.Ca.US.005.03.2.1
GCTTTCGGTTCTGACGACGCGGCTGGCGGGCTTCAGTTCCGGGCGGGATGCGGTCGCGGCCAGTTGCGAGGAGGACGACGAACCCTTCGTGCGGCAAATGCCGGAGACGAGCGGATAGTTGAAATTGCGCTCGTGCAGCATCTGGCTCTTCATCGCGGCTTCGCACTCGGCGACGGTCGACCATTTGGCCGGCGTCTCGCCGATATATTCGCAAAGCTTGGCGTCGCAGTCGCAGCCGACAATGGTCATGGCGACAAGGGCGGTCTTGATCACGGTCTTGTCCCTTCGAGATGCCCCCCGGCAGCCCTTCCATTTCTTCCCATTCCTTCGCGCGCGAACAAGGCGGGATTTGGCCGCGATTGTGGAATGGGCGTGGCGGAGGCCAGGAAATGCCTAATCTTGGCCGGGCGTGACCGAAAGGCCTCAGTAATCGTAGACGTGTTCGAGCCTGGCGCCGGACTTGATCAGCGCCGGCAGCACGAGATGCAGCTTACGCACGGCGACGACCATGCCGGTGCGGCGCGTGGATTGATCGGCCGGCAGCGGATAGCTGAACAGGATGCGCATGCCTTCGGGAACGGCGATCGTATCGGTGGAGAGCACCGTGACCATGATCTCGTCATTGCCGCCGAACTCGACGAAGGACACGCCCTTGTCGATCAGCCGCGGGATCATTTCGGTGAAGACCTGATAGCGCCTGGTGACGAAGATCGTGCCGTCAGCGCCCATGTCGCGTTCGAGCAAGGTGTCGGGCTCGTTGCGCGTGGCTTCGCCGACGGGTCCCTTGGCCCAGACATGGATGTCGAGCAAGGCGGGGTCCATTGTGGCGGCGAGGGCCTTTTTGATCAGGTCGGCATAGCCCTGCTTGATGGTGTCGGCGAGGCCGAACGCCAGCTTGCGTTCGCTGGTGCGGATCGAGCTGTCGCCCGGCGCCGACTGCACGGCAAACAGGCCGGCGCGCTTGTCGGCATAGGGGAACTGATACCACGGCACCTGGTCGAGAAACGCGGCATAGTCCGCCGCCACCTTGGCCTGATAAATGTCGGCGGCGGTGCGCTTGGCCGTCGTCGCCTCGGTGATGCGGCCGACCGTGTTCTCATAGGCCCACTGCAGGATATGCTCGATCGAGTGGCTGGTGCCGATGATGACCAGCATCTGGTGGTTGGCGTAGTTGAACTTGTAGGGAGCGCTGGCGCGGATGACCATGGCGTAGTCCTGCCAGAAGCGGCCGATATAGGACCAGTAGGGGAAGCCGCTCGGTTGCTCCTTGTCGACGAAGCCGGCATATTCGCGCGCGGCGTAGACGATCGCCCATTCCGGATAGGTCAGGAAGGTCGATTCCTCCGGCCGCTGGTAGCCGGGGATCTCGGCGCGGACCTTGTCGGCCAGCGCCTTGGGCGGCGCGCCGTCGGCAATGCCGGGCAGCGGCGTCTTGTCGAGCGACGACGTCGTCAGGAAGCCGTAGCTCAGCCCGGCGATCGGGATGAGGATGACGACGACGATCAGCCAGAGGATCGTCTTGATGATGCGCTTCAGCCAGCGGAACAGGAACATGCCTGGTCAGGCCGTGGCGAAGTGGTCGTGTACGCGCCTGGCCAGCCGGAAGCCGACATAGACGGCGAAGCCGCCAATGACGATGTGCGGCAGGTTGGCGAAGAAGCGGGCCGGGAATTCGATATCGTTGAGAGAGCGGAAGCCGTTGATGAAGATACCGGCGTCGAGGCAGCCGGAACCGGTGACCAGCCCGAGCACGCCGTCGAACAGGTAGACCGAGCCGAACAGCTTGAAATAGAACACTGCCTGGCGGTGGGAGATGAAGGCGGCGGCCAGCGCCCAGACGCCGGAGAAGGCGTGCAGCAGGTCGTCATACCATTGCAGCGAGAAAAGGCCGAACAGATTGCCGTTGGCATCGTTGAACGCCGGTATGTAGCCGATGGCGACGACGCCGAAGAACAGGAAAGCATAGGCAACGGCAAGCTTCTGGATGAGCGTCATGAAGTATCCCCCTTCTACGAGCCCATTTGTAAACGCTACTCTGCCGGCCGCCTGACGCGGTTTTCTGCGCTTCCGATGCTCACGGACTCAAAGGTCCGCTACGCTTCGGTTCTCGAAAACCACGCCATCCGACTCGGCAGAGCGCGTTTTCAAACGGGCTCTGACCAGGCGATACTAACCGATTTTAGCGCGTGGAGAAGCGGCGCTCGCAAGATCGCCGCCAAAGGGCATCGGGGGGCCAAAAAGACAGTCGGCGCCGGGATTTCTCCCAGCGCCTCCCTGTCAGATCAGGACACGGTCGCGGCAGCAACTTCCGTAAAGTCGTCGCGCCTTGCCGGCCTTGATTTTGACGGTCCTGCCAGTCCGCCGCCCGAGAGCAGCGTCCGTTCGGGACCACGCCGGTCTCCACCCTTGCGAGCTTTGCCCTGCGCACCATCGAAGGTTTTTGCCGTCCTTCATGGCAGCATCGGTCCGCCGTCGGCGTTGGCACGCTTTCCGCGGCCCCGTAGGTCTCGGCTCCGTCCCTCGAAACAGGCAAGCCTGCTCTCGCTTCGGGCCGTACGGGCCTCAGGAAATCCGCCTTTCACTTCGCCTTTCGGCTTGATGATCGGTAGCCGCCTGAGATGGGTTTAATGTACGCCGAGTAAGGGTCCTGGGGAATGGCCGCTGCCCTGTGGATAGCGGGATTACCGGGGATCGTTAGCCACAAACCGGGGAATTCGAGCGCCGGCTGCTTTAGACAGCCCGCCCGCTTTTTTGCGTACGAGCCGACAGCGCCCCTTGCTCCGCCGGTGGTCGCGGGCTTCAATGCCGGCAAAGGATCGGACCTGCATGTCCGGCGCCGGGGAGGGCGGGTATTTTGAAAGTCGGAGTGGTTCTCAACCCGATTGCCGGTGGCGGCCGGCTGAAACGGCATTGGCCTGATGTTGCCGTGTCGCTGAAAAAGCATTTCGGCGAATTCGAGCTGCGCGAAACGCAGGCCGAAGGCGATGCCGAAAGGCTGGCAATCGATCTCGCAATGATTGGCTTCGATCTGGTGATTGCGGCCGGCGGTGACGGCACCGCCAGCGAAGTGGCCGACGGGCTTCTGCAGGCGGCCCAGGAGAGCGGCCGGATCACTGAACTTGGCCTGTTGCCGTGCGGCACCGGCATCGATTTCGCGCGCGGGCTCGGCCTGCCGAAAGAGGTGGATGCCGTGCTGAAGCGGTTGGCCGAAGCCAAGGGTCGCAAGGTCGATGCCGGGCGCATCGGCTACATCGACGATCACGGCGCGCTGGCCAGCCGGCACTTCATCAACATCGCCAGTCTCGGCCTGTCCGGCGCCACCGACCGCGCCGTCAATGCCGACAAGCGCAAGGGCAGGATGTCGGCCAAGGCACTGTTCCTGTGGCGCACCGTGGTGGAGTTCATCCGCTACCGTTTTCAGGACGTCAGGATCACGGTCGACGACGGCGCACCCGTCGAAGCGCGCATGGCGCTGGTGGCGGTCGCCAATGGAAAGTTCTTCGGCGGCGGCATGATGATCGCGCCGGATGCCGAAATCACCGACGGGCAGTTCGACATCGTCATCCTGCGCGCCGCCGGCAAGCTGAAGCTGATCTGGGACATCCGGCTGCTCTATGGCGGCCGGCACCGCAACCATCCGGCGATCACCATCCTGCGCGGCAGGAAAGTGGTGGTCGAGCCGCTCGGCGATGCGTCAGAGAGTGGCGCCCTGGTCGATATAGACGGCGAGTCGCCGGGACGCATACCCGCGACCTTCGAGATCCTGCCGGGTGCATTGACGCTCAGATACTGAATCAAGCCGTTGACAGATTGATTCAGATGAATCCGCCCATCAATCCAACGTCCTGAAATCGCTTGATAACTGGCTGATGTCAGAGTTCCAGCTTGGCCGGAAAACCGGGCGCGCGCAGGTCGGTATCGACGGCATCCTCGAGCAATTTGACGATCTGGGTGGACCAGGCGCTGCCGCCATATTCCTGTTTGCCCATCTGGAAAATCTCACTCACAAGCGGCGCCAGTTGGAGCGGCAGTCTGAATTCCCTGCCCATCGCCAGCGCGAAGCCGAGGTCCTTCAGCGCCAGGTCCATGGTGAAGCCGATGTCGTAGGAGCCGTTCAAGATGAGCTGGCTTTCGGTCTCATGGACGAAGCTGTTGCCGGAGGAGGCTGAGATGGCATGGTAGGACTGGGCGAGGTCGAGCCCGCCCTGTTTCGCCAGCATCAGCGCCTCGCCGGCGGCGACGAGATGGATGAAGGCGAGCATGTTGGTGATCACCTTGATCACCGCCGCCGAGCCGACCGGACCCATCAGGAACGACTTTGCGCACATCGCCTCGATGGCCGGCCGATGACGTTCGTAGAGCGCTGGATCGCCGCCGACCAGCGCGGTGATCTTGCCAGCCGCCGCCAGATGCACGCCACCGGTGACCGGGCATTCCAGCGTCTCGACGCCCCTGGCCGAGGCGAGGGCCGCAAGGCGAAGAATCTCGTCGCGGCCGTTGGTCGACATCTCGATCCAGGTACCGCCCTTGGGAAGGCCCTCTAGCAATCCGCCGGGTCCGGCCAGCACCGCTTCGCTGACCTTGGGCGAAGGCAAGCACGTGATGGCATTGCCGGCCCGGCCGGCGGCCTCGGCCGGGCTGCTCGCGGCGGTGGCGCCGAGCGCCACCAGGCGCTCAGCGGCGGCCGGATCGCGGTCGAAGACGGTGACGGCAAAGCCGTTGCGGATCAGGCTGGCGGCAAGGTTGCCGCCGAGATGGCCAAGCCCGATGAAGGCGTAGCTTTCGCTCACGGCATCAGCGGGGTCTGCATCATCTGCAAATGCAGGTCCTTGCCCGTATAGGGATGCGCGTCGCAGACCGCTTCGTTGAGCTCGACGCCGAGGCCGGGCTCCTTCGAGGGGATGACATTGCCGTCCTGCCACTCGATCTTCTTCTTCAAGAGCGTGGCATGGAAACCGTCCCACTGCTTCAGCGATTCCAGGATGAGGAAGTTGGGCAGCGTCACCGCCAGTTGGATGTTGGCCGCACCGACGATCGGCCCGCAATAGCAGTGAGGGGCGATCTGGATGTGGTAGGCCTCGGCCATCGCCGCGATCTTCTTGGTTTCGAGAATGCCGCCGGAGCGGCCGAGGTCCGGCTGCAGGATGGTCGCGGCGCGGTTCTCGATGACGCGGGCGAACTCGAACTTGGTGGTCAGCCGTTCGCCGGTGGCGATCGGGATCGAGGTCGCGCGGGCCACTTGCGCCATGACTTCGGGCATGTCAGGCGGCACCGGCTCCTCGAACCACAAG
>NZ_RZRP01000438.1:0-5268 GCF_003997795.1 Mesorhizobium sp. M7A.F.Ca.US.005.03.2.1
CTGCTCGGCCACGCCACCAGCTTCGCCAGGCGCAAGATGAACCTCGGCTACCGCGAGGCGCGGCTGCGTGCCGATTGTCCGCTGGGTGCACAGGGCGCGCTGATCCGTGGCCACGAATTCCACTATGCGCAGATGACGGCCACCGGCAATGACGAGCCGCTGGCCGACCTTGCCGACGGCCAGGGCAATCCGATCGGCGCCTCGGGCTACCGGCGCGGCCATGTCAGCGGCACCTTCTTCCATGCGATTGCGAGGGGCTAGAGCATGAAATTCGGGAATCTGGCCCTCTCACCACGACAGGTCGTCGACGACATCGCGCTCTGCCTGGTCTTCTTCACCAGGCTGCCGCTGCCCGTCTTCGATTTTCGCGGCCGCAGCCTTGCCGCGGCGATCTGGGCCGCCCCCATCGCCGGTCTCGTCGTCGGCCTGATCGGCGCCATCGTTTTTGCCACGGCGGAACGGTTCGGCCTTGCCATGGGGCCGGCGGCCGCACTTGCCCTTGTGGCAACCCTGCTCACCACCGGCTGCCTGCATGAGGACGGCCTGTCCGACGTCGCCGACGGGTTTGGCGGCGGCAAATCGCGCGGCCGCAAACTTGAGATCATGCGCGACAGCCGCATCGGCGCCTATGGTGCGGCGGCGCTGGCTCTGTCGCTGCTGGTCCGCTGGAGCGCGCTGTCGGAGTTCGTCGATCCCACACAGGCCCTGTTTGCCCTCCTGGCCGCACACGCGGCCTCGCGCGGCCTGCTTGGCGCTTTCATGCATCTCTTGCCTCCAGCGCGCGTCGACGGCCTCTCGGTCGACGCCGGCACCGTGTCGCAGGAAACCGCCATGGCCGGCGCCTTGCTCGGCGCGATCCCGCTTCTCTTGCTCGGGCTGGGCGGCGCCGTCTTCGCGCTGATCCTGCTTGGCCTGCTGTTTGCCGCATTCCGCGCCCTTTGCTTCAACCAGATCGAGGGCCAGACCGGCGACACGATCGGCGCCTTGCAGCAGGCAAGCGAGATCGCGGTGCTGCTCGTCGCTTCCGTAGCGCTTTCCTGATCCCTTTGGCCTGATCCCCATGGCCTGATTCCTTTTCGGAGACTTTGCCCCCATGTCCTTCAAGTCCCTTAGTGAATTGCGCGCCGCCTGCCTCGACCTGCCGGCTGGCAGCGATGCCGCGGCCAATGCGGTCGCACGCCGCCAGGACACGCTGACCAAGCCGCAAGGCAGCCTCGGCCGGCTCGAGACCATCGCCGCGTGGCTGGCGCGCTGGCAGGGCCGCGACATGCCGAAACTCGACCGCGTCAAGGTTTTCGTCTTCGCCGGCAACCACGGCGTCACCGCGCAAGGTGTGTCGGCCTATCCCTCGGAAGTCACCGTGCAGATGGTGGCGAATTTCGCTGGCGGCGGTGCCGCCATCAACCAGCTTGCCCGCATAGCCGGCGCCGAACTCGACGTCATCCCGCTCGATCTCGACCATCCGACCGGCGACTTCACCCAAGGTCCGGCAATGGACGAAGCGCCCTTTCTGGCGGCGGTCTCGGCCGGCTATGATGCGGTGACGAAGGATCTTGACCTTATCTGCTTCGGCGAGATGGGCATCGGCAACACCACGCCGGCGGCTGCCATCTCAGCAGCCCTGTTCGGCGGCGGCGCGGAAAAGTGGACAGGGCGCGGCACCGGCGTCGATGACGCCGGCTTGAAGCGCAAGGTGGTCGCCATCGAAGCCGGCCTGAAGCGCCATGCCGCAGCCCTCGCCGACCCGCTTGCTATCGCTGCCGTGCTCGGCGGACGCGAACTGGCCGCCATCTTCGGCGCCACGCTCGCCGCCCGACATCTCGGCATACCCGTGCTGCTCGACGGCTTCGTCTGCACCGCCGCCGCAGCCCCGCTGTCGAAGCTGCACCCGACCGGCCTCGCCCACACCATCGCAGCCCATGTCTCCGCTGAGTCAGGCCATCGCGGCCTGCTCGAAGCGCTCGGCCTGCCGCCGCTGCTCGATCTCGGCATGCGGCTCGGCGAAGGCTCCGGCGCCTGCCTCGCCGTCAACATCGTCCGCTCGGCGCTGGAGTGCCATGCCCGCATGGCGAGTTTTGCAGAGGCTGGCGTTTCGGAGAAGTAGTTATTCATTCCCCGTATCGGCCGACAAAGATGCCGTTGTCACGACAAAGGAGGCATCTTACCGTAACGGCGATTCTCAAATAGATTTTTGTGGATGAAGAAATTTCATCCTGCCGCAGCTGCGGTGTTATCGCCGGGGCGGTCGCTGTTGTGTTCCGTCACAGCAGCTATTCAAGTCATGGCCCGATCGACACCGGCATTTTCGTTGTCTTCCTGGTCTTCTTCTGGTGGCCCATCAGCGATTTCTCCGGGGGAAAAGACGGAATTGGCGCCAGCGATGCTGCAGCCGGGGAAAAGAGCCTTGCTTTTCGATTCGGCCGGTTTCTGACCCGCATTTTCCAACGCGGCTGAATCGCCACAAGATCTGGATAGCGCGGTTAAAGAATCACAGTCAGACAGCCTGCCCGAGACGCGCCAAACGCGTCTCGCTTTCAGGGTCTTTCCACCAACTCTTCTAGGAATTTGGTGGGTGCGCACAGGATTGAACTGTGGACCCGCTGATTAAGAGTCAGCTGCTCTACCAACTGAGCTACGCACCCACTCGGCCGGCAAAAACCGGCGTTGGCGGGCATATAGCCGCCACCATCGGTCCTGTCCAGCCCTGCCGGAATCATTTCCCGACAAATCGACCGAGCATGCGTTCGATCAAACGAACAGCTTGCCCTCCGCCACCTTGATTGCGTTGCCGCCGATGCGCGCCGAGGCCAGTTTTCCGCCTTGCACGGTCAGTTCGAGGCGGATGCGCGATGGCCGGCCCATCTCCAGCCCCTGCTCGATCCACAGCTGTGAAATGCCATCGGTCGGCGCGTCGAAATGCATGATGGCGCCGGCAAAGGCGGCTGCCGCCGAACCGGTCGCCGGATCCTCGTAGGAAGGCGTGCCGGGCACGATCATGCGCACATGGAAGGCGCTTTCGTGGTTCACCGTCTCGCGGCAGTAGACATAGGGGCTGGCGAAGGCCCACTCGCTCTTGCGCGGCGCCAGTTCCGACCATGCCTGGTTGTCCAGCCGGATGCGGCCCGCCGCCTCGAGATTGGCAACCGGGATGGTGACGTAGGGCACGCCCGCCGACCAGAACGCGACGCGGTGATTCTCGAAGCCGATCTCATGCGGCGTCAACCCAAGCGCGGCACCGATCGCCTCCGGATCGGCATCGAGCTTCAGCGGCTCCGGCAGCTTCGCCAGATCGAACTCGGCAAAAGTGTTGCCGTCATGCTTGCTGACGGCGCACCGCACCGGACCGATGTTTTCCTCCAGCACGAAGATGCCGGCGCCGCCCTCCTCCGCAAGTTCGGCCAGCGCGATCGCGGCGCCGACCGTCGGATGGCCGGCGAACGGCATTTCATAGTCGGGCGTGAAGATGCGGATGCGGTTTTTGTGCTTGGGATTGTCCGGCGGCAGGACGAACACCGATTCGGACAGGTTGAATTCGCGCGCGATGGCCTGCATCGCGGCCGTGTCCAATCCCTTGCTGTCCAGCACGACGGCCAAAGGATTGCCGGCCAGTCGCTCGGTCGTAAACACATCGTAAAGCAAGTAATTCCGGGTTTTCATTCCTGCCTCAATCCCAACATGGGCGAAATTTAATTTGATATTTGAACCGGTAAGCCTGATCTGTGCACAGATAGGGACATTGCGCATTATAGGGGTCCAGCGTGGACCAGATTGTCAATCTGCCAAAGACGGAATCGGATTCCGCCATCGAGACGGCGCTTGGGCTCGACCAGACAGGCCGGCGCAGATCGCGCCGTCGTGGGTGGCTCTATGCGTTGCTGGCGCTGATCGTGCTCGTCGCCGCGCTTGGCGTCTATCAATGGTATGCCGGCTCGCCGGCCAGGATTGACTACACCACAGTGCCTGCCGCCAAGGCCGACCTCACAGTCGCGGTGTCGGCGACCGGCACGCTGCAACCACTCACCCAAGTCGATATTTCAAGCGAACTGTCCGGCATCATCCGCTCGGTCTCGGCCGAGGAGAACCAGCAGGTCAAGAAGGGTGACGTGCTGGCGACACTCGACACGGTGAAACTCGAAGTCCAGATCGAGCGCGCCGAAGCTTCGGCCAAGGCCGCCGCCGCCAATGTCGAGGACGCCACGGTTACGCTGGCCGAAAACGAGAAGGCGCTGGTGCGCGCCGCCGAACTGACCAGGCGCGGCATGGCGACCGACCAGTCGCTTGAAGCAGCAACCGCCACGCGCGACCGTTCCAAGGCAGCTCTAGACAGTGCGCAGGCCAACCTCGCCATCGCCCAGGCCGACCTCAAGGCGCAGCAGACCGACCTTGCCAAGAGCACCATCTATGCGCCGATCGACGGCATCGTTTTGACGCGCTCGGTCGATCCCGGCCAGACGGTCGCCTCCTCGCTGCAGGCGCCGGTGCTGTTCATCATCGCCGCCGATCTCAGGAACATGGAACTGGTGGCGGCGGTCGACGAGGCCGACATCGGTGCGGTCAAATCCGGCCAGCATGCCCGCTTCACCGTCGATGCCTTCCCCGAGCGGCCGTTCGATGCCGAGATCCGAGACATCTCCTATGCCTCGGTCACCACTGACGGCGTCGTCACCTACAATGCGCGGCTCGAGGTCGACAACAACGAGCTGCTGCTGCGGCCCGGCATGACCGCCACCGTTTCGGTCGTCACCAAGCAGGCCAAGGACGTGCTCACCGTACCGGCCACCGCCTTCCGCTATCGTCCTGCCCAACAGGCCGCACGCGGCTGGAGCCTCAGCGACCTGTTCACCGGCCGCATGGGCCGCCCCGGCGGCAACCGCCAGCGCCAGGCCGCCACAGTGCCCACCGACGGCTCGCGCACGCTCTATGTGCTGGAGAACGGGCGTCCGCACCCGGTCAACGTCAAGATCGGCTCGACCGACGGCGAACTGACCGAGATCATTTCTGGCCTCGACGAAGGCGCACAGGTCATCACCGCGTCGCAGCAGCGGAGCTGATACCGTGGCTGCCGGTGCTGCCCTCATCACCTTCGACAAGGTCTGGAAGAGCTATGGCCAGGGCGAGGCCAAGGTGCATGCGCTGGCCGGCATTGACCTCGCCATCCGGCGTGGCGAATTCGTCGCCATCATGGGGCCGTCCGGCTCCGGCAAGTCGACGGCGATGAACATCATCGGCTGCCTCGACACGCCGACGGCCGGAACCTATTCCTTCATG